>JAKLIM010000243.1 GCA_022709605.1 Bacteroidota bacterium
AAGCGATCCATCATGTGCGTGATTCCACCAATTTTCAGGGCTTCGGTAATTACTTCCCAACCGTATTGAACAAGTTTTGAGGCATATCCGGCGTCAATTCCTTTTTCAACCATTTTATTGAACGAAAGAATAGAACCTGTTTGCAATAAACCACAAAGAATAGTTTGCTCGCCCATCAAGTCCGATTTCACTTCAGCCACAAATGAAGAAAGTAAAACTCCGGCTTTATGACCGCCTGTTCCAACGCAATATGCTTTAGCAATTTCAAGTCCGTCGCCATTTGGGTTATTGTCGCGGTGAACGGCAATAAGCGTAGGCACGCCAAAACCACGCAGGTATTCGGCACGAACTTCTGAAGCCGGCGATTTAGGAGCAATCATTACAACGGTAATGTCTTTACGAATTTGCATGCCTTCTTCCACAATATTGAAACCGTGCGAATATGACAAACAAGCACCTTGTTTCATTAAAGGAACGACATTGTTTACCACGCCGGTGTGTTGTTTATCGGGAGCAAGGTTCGAAACCAAATCGGCCGTCGGAATTAATTCTTCGAAAGTTCCAACTTCAAAACCGTTTTCGGTAGCTTTTTTCCACGATTCACGCTTCTGTTCAATAGCTTCCTTGCGCAATGCATAAGCCACATTCAAACCGCTGTCGCGCATGTTTTGTCCCTGAGCAAGACCTTGTGCACCACAACCAATGATGACAATTTTTTTGCCGATTAATTTTTTTACTCCATCAGCAAATTCGCTGCTCTCCATAAAATCACATTTTCCCAACTCCTGCACTTTGAGGCGATGAGGAAGTGAACTGAAATAATTAGCCATTTTTATATTTAATTTATAGTTGTTTTTGTGTCATTAAAAAGCTGAAAATCTTCAACTCATAACTATTCTTGCCTTACAGGCAGTTGCACCATTTTTACGTATTTCAAAGCGAAAATCGTTCTTTTCTATTTCGTTTGCAAAGATACTTACTTCTTCACCAAAAACTATTTCGTTCAGAAAATTTATTTCAAAACGAATGATCTTTTTCTTTTGATATGTTTCAAGATCAAAACAATTGCTGATCCACTCTACATAGCGCATACTATTTGTATGACCGTTGATATCGATGTGGCTGTATTTCACTTTGAAGGTCTCTATCAAGCCACTTTCAACAGAAGCGAGTTTTATCGGTTTTTGCATTTCCACCGATTCACCCGTGGCAAAATGATGAATTCCATCAAGCAATATCAAATCCTGTGCTCGTCTGGTTTGCCTATTTATCATTGCCCAATTAGAAACAGCTTGTCCAATTATAACATTTTCAGCATTTCTAATCCTGAAATTACGGGTTGTACTTGCTCTTCCAACTTCTTCCACCCAGGTTTCGACTTCAATTTTTTGATATTGCAGCGGAAAATCCTTCATTTCA
This sequence comes from Bacteroidota bacterium, assembly GCA_022709605.1. Lineage (GTDB taxonomy): Bacteria > Bacteroidota > Bacteroidia > Bacteroidales > Paludibacteraceae > Paludibacter. The sequence goes on from JAKLIM010000243.1 coordinate 1,420, forward strand.
ACAGCCAGCCGAAGCAAAACCCATGAACAATCATTTTTATTCAAATCGCGTATGCCAAAACCATTTTCGTCGGCATTATAACCGGCAGTGGTTAGTAAAATATTAGTCAATGCAGCCAATGTAACCTGATATTGAAAATCAACATCCTGGGGTTGAATCTGAAATGAATATACTTTTTTCACCTTAAATTGCGGAGTTCCGGATTGACTGAATTTATTACTCAAACTTTTTCAAACTGTCCAACATATCGCTCAAACGTTCCACTTTCGATTTTGTAATGGCTACACGTCCTGAGCGGATAAACTGCAAAACACCAACTGTATCACTTAGCTCTTCGAACATTTGTTGAGTTTCGGCATAATGACCCGCCTTTTGTAAAACCACAAAATCGCTGTTCATTTCAAGTATACGGACATGATATTTGCGGATAAGTTCCTCTACAGAGCCTTGTTGAAGCAATTTTTCAGTTGCAATTTTATAAAGTGCAATTTCCTGATGTACCAAATCATCATCTGTATTGTAATATGCTTTCAGAATATCAACGCGTTTGTCAATTTGTTTCACTACTTTTTCGACCACATCCGGCGTTGTAAAAACAGTGATTGTAAATTTATGAATTCCTTTCAATGCAGAAGGTGATACCGAAAGCGTTTCGATATTCAATGCCCTACGGGTAAAAATAATGGTGATTTGACCTAACAACCCAACAGTATTTTCCGAAAAAACGGTTATTGTATATAATGTATTTTCCATGATTTATTCTCCTAATAATATATTCGTTACACTTCCTCCCGTAGGAATCATTGGATAAACCATACCTTTCATTTCTACATTTGCGACCAATAGATAAGGTTTATCGTCTTTTAGCATATCAGCAATGGCACCATCAAGATCGGCACGTTCCGAAATTTCAGAGCCATCAATACCGTAAGCTTTTGCAATGGCGATAAAATCCGGATTTTTCATTTTAGTAAATGAATATCTTTCTTCGAAAAACATTTCCTGCCATTGGCGAACCATTCCAAGGAAATGATTATTGAGGATAATCATTTTCACACCAATTTGCTCCTGCATAATAGTTCCGAGTTCCTGAATTGTCATCTGAAAACCGCCATCGCCCGAATACATCAAAACTGTTCTTTCCGGTGCTCCCATTTTGGCTCCCATAGCAGCCGGAAGTCCGAATCCCATGGTTCCCAATCCGCCCGAAGTTATTAAACTGCGGGTTTGAGTGTAGTTTGAGTAACGTGCAGCCATCATTTGGTTTTGACCTACGTCGGTTACAACAACTGCTTTATTATCTGTGGCTTCTGAAATTTTATGAATTACTTCACCCATAGTAAGTTCGCCCGATGTAGGATATACTTCGCGTTGAATAACTTTTTCGAATTCCTGATCGTCGAACACTTTGAATGATTCGATCCATTCGGTATGTTTAGCAGGATTTAATTTTGCAGTCAATGCCGGTAAAGTATCTTTTGCTGATCCCAAAACCGGAGCGACTACTTTTACATTTTTATTTATCTCAGCAATATCTATATCTAAATGTATAATTTTTGCTTGTTTCGCATAAGTATTTAAATCGCCGGTTACACGGTCGTCGAAACGCATACCAATGGCAATCAGCACATCACATTCGTTGGTTTTCATGTTTGGCGAAACATTTCCATGCATCCCCAGAAAACCTTTATTCAACCGGAAATCGTAAGACATAGCCGATGCGCCAAGTAATGTCCAGGCTGCAGGAATGTCCGCTTTTTCGAGGAATTCTTTCAATTCAGCTTCTGCATTTGAAAGCACCACACCCTGTCCAACCAAGGCATAAGGTTTTTTGGCTGAATTGATAAGTTTTACCGCTTCGTCAATTTGGGTTGTATTTACTTCAGGCACAGGTATATAACTGCGAATATAAGTGCAAGGCTTGTATTCGTATTCAAACCACTGAAACTGTGCATTTTTGGCAATATCCAACACGACAGGACCCGGACGACCGCTTCGTGCAATATAAAAAGCCCGCGCTACAGCCCATGGAATATCTTCGGCACGGCGAATTTGGTATGCCCACTTAGTAATGGGTTGCGAAATTCCAACCACATCAATTTCCTGAAAGGCATCAGTTCCAAGCAGTGCTGCTCCAACCTGACCTGTAATTACTATCAATGGCGTACTGTCAAGCATAGCATCGGCAATACCGGTTATTGCATTTGTAGCTGCAGGTCCGGAAGTTACCAGACAGACACCTACTTTTCCTGAAACACGTGCGTAACCTTGCGCTGCGTGAGTTGCACCCTGCTCGTGACGGGTGAGAATATGATTTACTTTATCATCGTAATCGTAAAGTGCATCGAATGTGGGCATAATGGCACCACCAGGATATCCGAAGATAGTATCAACTCCTTCGTGTATCATCGATTCAATTAATGCTTTTGCTCCTGTTATTTTCATGTTTTATATTTTGACTACGGACGGCGGTCGATAGACAACAGTCCTTTTTTTAAAAATTGTAAATTGTAAATCTAAAAATTGTAAATTTCTTAGTCAATCATTCTTACAGCCCCTTTATCGGCAGAACTCACCATCGACGCATAAGCTCTGAGGGCTTTGGAGACGACTCGGTTTCTGTCTTTCGGTTTGAAGGCATCCTTACCGCGTGCCAATTCTACTTCGCGGCGGGCATTCAGTTCTTCGTCACTTAGTTTTACATTTATCGAACGGTTTGGAATATCAATTTCAATAATATCTCCATCCTTAATCAGTCCAATATTTCCTCCCGAAGCAGCTTCCGGCGAAATATGTCCGATCGATAAACCGGAAGTACCACCTGAAAAACGACCATCGGTAATTAAAGCACATTCTTTTCCTAAATGTTTTGATTTAATGTATGATGTTGGATAAAGCATTTCCTGCATTCCGGGTCCGCCTTTTGGACCTTCGTGAGTAATTACCACCACATCGCCCGAAACAACACTTCCGTTCAAAATTCCGGTACAAGCTGTGTCCTGCGAAGTAAAAACCCTGGCAGGTCCGCTGAACTTCCAGATACTTTCGTCAACACCGGCGGTTTTAATAACACATCCATCCTGTGCAATGTTTCCTTTAAGAATGCCTAAACCACCATCTTTTGTGTAAGCGTGTGCCATATCGCGGATGCAACCTTCGGCTCTATCGCTATCAAGTTCCTTGTATTGAGCAGTTTGCGAACCCATAACAAGATTAAATTTCCGTCCCGGTGCACTTTTATAAATGGCTTCAATTTCTGAAGAAAGACCGGCAGATGTAATATCATATTTTTCCAAAGCTTCACCTAAAGTATAACCATCAACACGATGAACAGAAGGATTAAGCAACCCGCCTTTATTTAATTCAGCCAAAATTCCAAGAATTCCACCGGCACGATTCACATCTTCAATATGATATTTTGGCGAATTTGGTGCAACTTTACACAAGCAAGGTGTTTTGCGCGAAAGTTGATCCATATCGTCCATTGTAAATTCAACTTCTGCTTCGTGCGCAATTCCAAGTATGTGTAAAACTGTATTTGTTGAACCTCCCATGGCTATGTCGAGCGTCATTGCATTCATAAATGCTTCGCGGGTGGCAATAGAACGAGGTAGAACGGTTTCGTCACCGTCGCGGTAATATTTATACGAATTCTCAACAATCAATTTGGCAGCATCCATAAACAATTGCATGCGGTTGGCATGAGTTGCTACAATGGTACCATTTCCGGGAAGAGCTAAACCTATGGCTTCGTTGAGGCAGTTCATTGAATTTGCAGTAAACATTCCTGAACACGATCCACAGGTTGGACAAGCTGCATTTTCAACTTTAGTAATTTCTTCGTCTGAAATGCTATCGTCAGCTGCCTGAACCATGGCATCAACGAGGTCGAGATGTTTTCCATCCAATTCGCCGGCTTCCATAGGTCCTCCCGACACAAAAACGGTAGGGATATTAAGTCTCATGGCTGCCATTAACATTCCGGGTGTAATTTTATCACAATTGCTGATACAAACCATGGCATCGGCTTTGTGTGCATTAACCATATATTCAACGCTATCGGCAATCAAATCGCGTGAAGGAAGTGAATACAACATTCCATCGTGTCCCATGGCAATGCCATCATCGATGGCTATGGTATTAAATTCGGCAGCAAAGCAACCGAGTTTTTCAATTTCAGCTTTTACTTTTTGACCAATTTCGTGTAAATGTACGTGGCCAGGCACAAACTGTGTAAATGAATTTACAATGGCAATCAACGGTTTGCCCATTTGTTCATTGGTCATGCCATTTGCTTTCCATAATGCCCTTGCTCCGGCCATTCGGCGACCACCTGTGCTTGATTTGCTTCTTAATTCCATAATAAATGACCTCTGATCCGTCAGTTGACGGAGATTATGTTAGTTAGTTTATTTCTTTATTAATACATTTTTTTACCTTACTCCCCTTTAGGGGTTGGGGGTATAAAAAAACCTTTCTCA
>JAKLIM010000244.1 GCA_022709605.1 Bacteroidota bacterium
CATCGGCACTGAATCGTTTAAAATCGACCACCGAAGTTGGACTTGCCACACCCGAAATCATGCGGGTAACATTAGGGATGTCAATTTCGTCGAATGAAGAATAAACTCCCGACCAAAATGCTGTTCCCCAGGCATCATTCAACGAATTGATGTTTTTGTATTTGTTTCGCAACCAGGTTTTGAAAGCACTGTGGGCCGCAGCGCTGTAATCGTAAGTTCCGTAATGCGAAGGTTCGTTATCAATTTGCCAACCCCAAATACGATTATCATTGGCATAATGTTTGGCCATTGCATTTACAATTTTTGTGGTAAGTTCCTGATATCGTTTACTCGACCAGGAATAGTGTTCGCGGGTACCATGTTGCGCATTTTGCCCGTTCGGCATTTGCACCAGCACTTCGGGATACTTACGCACCAACCAAACAGGTGGAGTTGCCGAAGGAGTACACAAAATCACCTTAAGATTGTTTTTGGCAGCCAGTTCAACCGCTTTGTCCAACCATTCAAAATTATATTTACCTTCTTTGGGTTCAAGTTGCGCCCAGGCAAATTCAGCAAAATGTGTAAATTCAAATCCCATATCGGCCATTTTCTTGAAATCACGGTCCCACTGATTCGGATTCCAGGCTTCGGGATAATAATAAACGCCTGTTTCTACCATTTTTTCAGGTTCAAAAAATTGCTTTTGAGCAGGTAAGAAACAAGTAAATGCTATGAGCAGAGATAAAATAAATGATTTCTTCATAAGGAAATATTTTTTAGAATATAGATTAAAGAGCAAAGAGTAATGTCTTTAGATACAATAAGATTAAGTTACAAATAATAATTTATAGAAATAAAAAATAAATAAGGTACGGATGCAAAGATAATTAAAACTTGAATTCTTCTCCTATTGTCAAAATATTTTTATCGAAACATTTTTTCATAAAAAAACCACCTGTACTTAATACAAGTGGTCATTTTATTATTTTGTCTTTGCTCTTTGTTCTTTGCTCTTTGTTCTAATCTATCATTTCAAAACCTGTATACGGAATCAGGGCTTTCGGTATTCGAATGCCTTCAGGAGTTTGGTTGTTTTCGAGCAATGCTGCCACAATGCGTGGCAAAGCTAATGCACTGCCATTGAGGGTATGACAAAGTTGAGTTTTTTTATCAGCACCTTTGAAGCGGCATTTCAACCGGTTGGCCTGATAGTTCTCGAAATTGGAAACTGAACTAACTTCGAGCCAGCGTTCCTGAGCAGCAGAATATACTTCGAAATCGAAAGTAAGCGCTGAAGTAAAACCCATATCACCTCCACAAAGACGAAGTATACGCCAGGGCAATTCAAGTTTTTCGACTAATGTCTGTACATAAATCACCATTTGATCCAAGGTTTCGTACGATTTATCGGGATGTTGAATTTGTACAATTTCCACTTTGTCGAACTGATGCAGGCGGTTCAATCCCCGAACATCTTTTCCGTACGATCCGGCTTCGCGACGAAAACAAGCTGAATAAGCTGTATTTTTAATCGGCAAATCTTTTTCATCTAAAATTACATCCCTGTAAATATTGGTTACAGGCACTTCGGCAGTTGGGATCAGGTATAAATCATCTATTGTACAATGATACATTTGTCCTTCTTTATCAGGCAATTGACCTGTTCCGTAGCCCGAAGCAGCGTTCACCACATAAGGCGGTTGAATTTCAAGATAACCGGCTTCACGGGCATTATCGAGGAAAAAATTAATCAAAGCGCGCTGCAAACGGGCTCCTTTACCTTTGTAAACCGGAAATCCGGCTCCCGAAATTTTCACACCCAGTTCAAAATCTATCAAATCATATTTTTTAGCCAAATCCCAATGAGGAACAGCATCTTCAAAAAGTGCAGGAATTTCACCTCCCGAACGTTCCACCAGATTATCCTCGGCATGTTTTCCTTCGGGTACGCTTGCGTGAGGTAAATTGGGAATGAGCACCAGAAGTTCGTTTAGTTTTTGCTCAATCTCCGACAATTTATCATCGAATATTTTAATATTATCTTTTAAAACAATCGTATTTTCTTTAGCAGCAGCGGCTTCGGCTTGTTTACCTTGTTTGAAAAACAAACCGATTTCCTTCGAAAGGTTGTTCATCTCAGCCAACGAATTGTCGAGTTTAGTCTGAGTGGCTTTTCGAAGCACATCCAATTCAATAACCTGAGCAATAATGGCAGCACCGTCGAAGCGTTTCTTAGCTAAACGGGCAATTACCTCGTCGGTATTTTCGGTGATATATTTGAGTGTTAACATGTTATATATTTACAATTTTAAAATTTACAATTTACCATTTAAAAAATACAAATGTCTTTGTTCTATGTTCTTTGATCTTTGTTCAAATAAAAAAATCTCCCGCAATTTTACACTACGGTAAAACGACAGGAGATTTATGTGTGTTTAAAAAACTTTTCTAAACTTAGTTTGCTTCGATCGGTTTAATAGAAACAAAAGATTTATTGTCTTTTCTTTTTCTAAATTCTACAGTTCCGTCGATTAACGCAAACAAAGTATGGTCTTTACCAATTCCAATGTTTTGACCAACATGGTGTACAGTTCCGCGTTGACGTACTATAATATTACCTGCTTTTGCAAACTGACCGCCGTAAATTTTTACTCCAAGTCGCTTACTTTCCGATTCACGTCCGTTTCTTGAGCTACCCGCCCCTTTCTTATGTGCCATTTTCTTTAATTTTTTTTATCGGTTAATATTAAGCTACAATTTCTTTAATCATAATTTCGGTGAAATCCTGACGGTGACCGTTACGTTTGCGATACGTTTTACGACGTTTCTTTTTGAAAACGATAACTTTTTCACCACGAACATGCGATAACACTTCGCCTAATACTTTTGCACCTTCAACAACCGGAGCACCTACAGTGATTGCCCCATCATTGTCAACAAGCAAAACCTTATCAAATTCAATCTGAGAGCCTCTTTCAGCCTCATTCATGCGATGAACAAACAATCTTCTTCCGGCTTCCACCTTGAACTGTTGTCCTAAAATTTCTACAATTGCGTACATTTATTAATAACAATTTATTATTACATCGGGAAGGTGAGATGCTTCGCAGCAGTGCTTCTTGGTGACCTTATCCGAAAAGAGGTGCAAATTTACAGCTTTTTTTTGTAAAAGCAAACTAATTGATTAAAAATGTGATTAATATTATTGTGAATATTGTTAAAACCGGGTTCGATTACGAAATTTTAAAAAAATACAATGTTTTCTGAAGAAGTTTTAATAAATACTCATAAATTTTTGAAAGCAAGTTATTTTTATTATTTTTGTCTGAAATAGAATACTTTGAATAACACTTTACAAATACCTAAGCTATGTTTCAATTTTCAAAACACAAATTATATCTTTCAATTTTCATTTTTTTACTAAGTCAGGCTTATTCATTTTCACAAGTTACCGGGTTTGCTTCTTATTACGGGAATGAATTTCATGGTCGAAGAACTTCCGATGGGAGTCGATACCATCGCGACAGCATGACCTGTGCTCACAAAACGTACCCTTTTGGCACTTTATTACTTGTGCGAAATCCAAAAAACGATAAAACTGTCATCGTAAAAGTAACCGACCGCGGACCGCATACACGCAATCGCCTCATCGATTTATCCTATTCCGCAGCAAAAGAAATTGATATTGTGCGTGCCGGAATTGCGAAAGTTGAAGTAACAAAAATTGATGTCCTTCCTGAACAGTTGCGCCTGATACCCATAACGATACCCAAGGTGTACGTACCGGTTTCATCCTTGCGTTTTTTAAGGCCTGAATTTCAGTTACAAATTCAGAAACTGTTTAAAAATAATCGTTAAAACTGGTACCTATCTGATTTTTAGCTGAATAGGGATTATATTTGTTCTTATGAAACAAAAACAATTTTAGATTTATTTTTTAAACAGTTTCTAAAAAGAAATTTGATGAACTTCGTTGATTATAAAATGGTTATAACTTTTTTATAAAACTAATTCACTGAGATGGATTGGAATTAAAAAGTTTCCTGCCTAATTTTCGGAAAATAAAAAACAGGATAACAACAAATATAACTGATACAATTATCGGGGCGATTAATGTCATTATTGAAAAACCGAATGCTGCGGCATGTTCACCTGTGGCTACAACCGGATTTCCTACACCGGCAGTCAGTTTACTCGATGCCAATCGTGTCATCACGCTTCCGCTCTGTATTGTGGCGGCAGCTCCACCTCCTACAATCAAACCCGTAATCCATTTCAACATTTCGTTATCAACCGGCAATACCGAAGTCATTAACAAAGTACCGGCACCAACGGCAAGAGGTGTTGTGATCACATCGAGCAAATTATCGACAAAAGGAATATAGTAAGTGACAAGTTCAGCCACAGTTGCTGCACCGAAACAAATCATAGCAGGCCAGCTACCAAGCCATGCAAAACCATCGGTAAGTGGTATGAGTTTCAAATGAGCTGCCACACTTGCCACCAACATAGGTACAAACACCCGAAATCCGGTACTGGCACTCAATCCGATTCCTAATGCGATTGCGGTGAGTGTTTCAATATTCATACGTTAATATTATTTCCCAAATCGTTTTCCGATTGCAAACCCACATCGCGGATAAACCATTACTGAATTATCACCGTAAACTCTACCTAAACCGAGGTAGGCTTCACCAACCCAATTGTTTTTTGCCAGAAACTTGTAACCACCGGCAACACCCATACCAAATCCAAACGAATAACTTTTATTTGAAATGTAAGTACCGGAACTAACGTAAGTGTTGGAATAGTCTTCCTCAATAATAAAAGCAGCATTGCCTTCAATAAAAAAGCCTGAATTAGGAATATATCCAAAATACAATCGGCCATAAGGGATAACAGCTCCCAGCATTGAAAAATCAGGATCCAGGGAATAAGCACCTGCAACTCCTATTCCGAAGTTATCATCCAAAAATCGTTCGTAATTAATTTCGGGCAATCCAAAAGCGGCTTCCAATAAATTTAACCGAATTTCATTTTTTTGAAAATCATGTCTTTGATAATCAAAATTTTTTAAACCTACCTTGTAACTTTGACCGTAGATATTCAAACATAACAAGGTGAATAGAAATAAATAAACTAATTTGCTTTTCATAAATTTTATATTTAGAATTAATGCTACAAAAATAGCAATTTTTGCTAAACAATTACTAATTAACGAAAATTTTTACATAAAAAACAAACCGGCTGAATTTCATAAAGAAATTCAGCCGGTTCAGTTTTGAAAGTCACAATCGCATGTTTTTATTTTGCAGTTAAAAGAATATCAAGTATAAAAATATTATCAATTGCTTTGTCGCCTAAATTATCAAAAAACGAATTTGAACCATACCGCACATCAAATTTTGAGCGGTCAACCTTTAATTGTGTTTTGTAAACATTGTTCAATTTGGTAACCTCAAAGTTAATTGGCTCTGTTTTACCTTTTATGGTTAATTTACCCGCAACCCTGGCTTTTCCGTTAATAAATTTACCGGCTTTGGTAATTGAAAAAGTAGCAGTAGGAAATTTTTCAACTCCAAAAAAATCGTCCGAATTAAGATGGTCTACAAGTTTTTTATTGTATGTTTCGTTTTCAAGGTCTTTACAAGTGATTGATTTCATATCAATTACAACACTTCCCTTTACGATATTACCCGCTTTTAATTGTAAACTGCCGCTTTTAACTTTAATTTCTCCATTGTGAGCTCCACCAATTTTGTTCCCTGTCCATTTTACAACCGCATCGGAAGGTTTAATGTCAATTTTTTGTGCATAAATAGCGATCGTACTTGCTACAAAAAATAAGGCTATTAATTTAATTGTTTTCATAAATCTAAATCTGTTTGTTTTTAATTAATTTTGAATAATTCT
>JAKLIM010000245.1 GCA_022709605.1 Bacteroidota bacterium
ATCGCGGGAAGTGCTCCTTCGCGCCGAGGATGTGATAACAGGTGTAATCCGAGGAGGTGAAGGCATTGTTGGTGGCCCCAAGTTTCTTGATGGCCTTGTCGATCTCTCCGACCGAATGGGAAGCCGTTCCCTTGAACAGCATGTGTTCAATAAAATGTGCCATTCCCTCTTCTTCGGCACTTTCGTCGCGCGAACCGGCATTTATGACCATACCACAATATGTAACAGCGCCAATATCAGGCTTATGTATTAATTTTAAACCGCTGGGAAATGTATGTGTCTGATAATTCATTACTTTATTTTAAATAGCTTGCAAAAGTACAATTTTTTAACGATAAGTCAAACAGACGTTTCGGGTTCTGTGTTCCGTGTTTCATGTTTTGTGTTCCGTGTTTCATGTTTCACGTTTTGGGTTTGAAAGTTTGAGGTTTGAAAGTTTGAGAGTTTCTCGAAAAATTTGAGGTTTACTATTTCACTAAAACAAACGTTTGCATTAATTTAACACCATCAATTATCTATAATTATATCAGGCATTTAAAATAATAAATTAGCTTTGAACAATTATTTTATATTTGAAAACTAATATCTATCTTATGAAGAAAATATTTACCCTTTTGTTGTTTTTAACCTTTACATTTTATTCTAATGCAGAAAATCCGCCCATTTATATTGCTTTTCAGTGGCACATGCATCAACCGGTTTACTGGCCGGGCGAAACTGTAAAACAGACCATTGACAACAATAGAATGACGTACAATTTAAAAAATGTTTTTACCGATCGTACCGGACCTTATACCAATTATGCTCCAGATGCAGTTAATAAATTGACGGGGTTCAATCACGCAGGGGCACAGGTTAGTTTCTCCGGGTCGTTGATAGAAAATTTGAATGTACTGGAATCGAACAACATGGCTTTTGGCGGATGGAAATCGAACTGGACAAACATGATTTCTAAAAAAACTTCGTTGGGACATCAGCGACTCGATATGGTTGGTTTTGGATACCATCACCCGATCATGCCACTGATTGACAGCACCGATATTCGTAAACAAATACAAAAACATAAAGCTGCGTTTGCTGCCAATTTTCCCGGAATGCCTTATTCAAAAGGAATATTCCCTCCCGAAAATGCTTTTGAAGAACACATGATTCCGGCACTTGCAGCCGAAGGTTTTGAGTGGGTGATGGTCGATAATTCGCATTTCGACCGGGCTTGCATCAATCAACCCTGGGTAAATAGTTTCAGCATTATGGAGCAAAACAAAGCAGATCAGGTTAATGCAGATCCCGGTGACTGGAAAAAACTGACCGGATTGTATGCTCCCGGAGCTATTTCGGCAGGTTGGGGACATCGCCCGCATTGGATGAAATACATTGACCCTGAAACCGGAAAAGAATACAAAATGATAGCATTGCCTACTTCGATGCTTTATGGAAATGAAGATGGACGCGGTGGTTTTGGTGCATTACAATATGAAAACTGCATGAGTCAGATTGAAAGTTACAATACCGATGCTGCACATCCGATTCTGATTGTTTTGCACCACGACGGCGATAATCACGGTGGTGGTTCCTCGGGATATTACGGCAGTAATTTCGACAATTTTGTGTCCTGGTTACAATCCAATCCTTCGCGTTTTGTATGCACTACCATTCAGGATTATTTAGATCAGTTTCCGCCGGCAGCCAACGATTTTATTCACGTGGAGGCAGGAAGTTGGTACGGTGCCGGAGCCGATCCTATGTTTTTGAAATGGAATGGCGATCCGGGAAATTATTCACTCAACGGAGTTACAAAATCAAATTATTACAGTCCCGACCGCAACAGTTGGAGTGTGATTACAGCCACAAGTAATATTGTAAAAACGGCGGAACAAATGAATCCATCGTCACAAAACACCAAAGAAGCCATTGATTTTCTGTTGGTCGGGGAAACAAGTTGTTACTGGTACTGGGATGGAACAGAGGACTGGGATACGCATCCCACCAGAGCATCTAATCTGGCTACAGCCAAAGCCATGACTGTCATTAATTCCGGAAATGACTTAACAGCTCCATCCATTTATCATCCACAACGAAAACCTTACAATCCGGGAGCAACAGAATGGTCGGTCATTCAACCGCGTGACTTTACGGTTTGGACTTATGTTTTTGATATCAGCGGTTTAAGTTCCGTACAATTAAAATACCGTACAGTAAGTGCTGCCAATAATATTGATTTAATTGCCAATAAAACATTTGCCGGAGGTGCGGGAGTTGGAAGTTGGCAAACGGTGGAAATGAAAGATACAGCCATTACAAGTCACACAACCATGAGTCCGACTTACAAAGCCAATCAATATTCGGCAAAAATTACAGGACAAAAAAACACCCTGGTCGATTATTATGTGGAAGCCACTGATACCAAAGGAAATATTGCCCGTTCCATGATTTTACATACCTGGGTTGGAAGTGGAAGTGCCAATTCCAATCCGGTTCTCACGGTTTCGCCCGCAGGTGGCCGGTATGTGGGAGGAACAAATGTGACGCTAACCGCAACAGCCGAAAACCCTCCCGTTTATATTTATTACACCTTAGATGGCACAACTCCAACTATAGCATCTACCAAAGTAAGCTCAGGATCAACCATTTCCATTACAAATGATGGATCAATTTTAAAAGCCTTTGCCGCTGATTTTTCCGGACTCGCATCGGCTGTAGCCACCCATACATATTATACCACAGCATCGTCGGGCGGCATAACCGTTCGCTTTCAGAAACCGGAAGCGTGGACGTCGGTAGGTTTTTATGCCTGGACAGGTTCATCAACTTCGGTGCTGGGAGCTTGGCCGGGTACAGTAATAAATGCAGGTTCCGATGGATGGTACACTTATACTTTCAACAGTTCGATAAGTTCAGTGAACATGGTATTTAACAACGGTACCGGCAACAGTCAATCGGTAGATGTGACAGGTATTACGGCAGATATTTGTTATAAAACCAATGGATTATCCGGAGGTAAATATCTGATTACGAGTACAGAATGTCCTCTGACTAAGTTGTATACATTAAACAATGTCAACTTGAAAATTTATCCAAATCCTGTGATCAATCATTTAAAGATTAGTTCCGACGAGGAAATCAATAAAGTGGAAATAATCACACTGTACGGAAATATTATTAAAACATTTACAAATGAAACAACTTTGACATTATCCGAAATTCCTGCCGGCATATATTTGTTAAAATTGTATTTGCAAAATGATAAACAACTGGTGGAACGGATAGTGAAATTATAATCAATTGTTTATCAAATTGAAAATGAAGTTGTAAAAAAAATATTGAAATAATAAAATTTAATTTTTCAAAGAAAATTAACTGTATTTTTGCAGAATCATTCATCATATTTTGTAAAATTTGGAGTGAAAAAATAATTTATGTTACATCATTCAATAATTATTCAAATTTTAAATTCATTAATTGAAAAATATTACTATTTTTGAAAATTGAATTTATAATATCAACACAATACGTATTATTTATTATTTAAAAAATTAATTATTAACAATTTAAAAAATCTAAAATCATGACAGATGAAATTAAACAAGACCCTGAATTGAAAGATGAAACAATTCTGGACAAAGTAAAAGAAATGGCCGATAAGGCAGAAGATTTTGTAGAAGATACTGCTGAAAAAGTAGAAGAAAGCAGTTTTTTCAAAAAAGCAGGTGCTATTTGGGATAAAATTGATGAGTTTGTAGAAGATAAACTTGAAGAATTGGAAAAAAGCGATATCAAGGAAAAACTCAGTACTTTTGCCGATAAAGTAGAAGATAAAGCTGAAGAACTATTTGATAAAGCAAAAGTTGCAAGCAAAAATCTTGCTGACAAAGCCGAAGATGCAGTTGAAGATCTTACAGATAAAATAAAAGGCAAAGACGAAGCTCCTAAAGTATAACAAACTTATTATCAACAAAAAAAAATGGAATTTAAGGTTCCATTTTTTTTTGTTCTTATTCTATTCCCAAAGCCTGAAGAAAAATATTCTAAATCAAGCTCTCACTTCTTCTCCCATTCCAGCATCATTTTCTTGATTTTCAGTCCCCAACGGAAACCACCCAAACTTCCATCGGTGCGAATAACGCGATGACAGGGAATCAGATATGCTATTGGATTTGCTCCGATGGCCGTTCCTACTGCACGTACCGCTTTCGGACGACCAATGGCTTCAGCTATATTCGAATAAGTGGTGGTTACTCCCACCGGTATATTTCGCAAGGCACGCCAAACCGAAAGTTGAAAATCGGTACCGATTGGATGAAGTGTGGGCAACTCTTTTTTATCAAAAATATGAGAAACAAATTGTTTTACCCTATCATCATTTTGCTTGAAATCAGTTTCGGGGAATCTTTGATTTATATCGTAAAAGGCACTTTCATGATTTTCGGGAAAAGTGAGTGCACAAATTCCTTCATTTGAATACACAATGCAACATTCGCCAAAAGGACTGTCTGAAAAACCGAACGCAGGTTCTGATTGGGGAGGTAATTGTCTCATAATGCAAATAATTTGATTAAAAAATCCAATGTACGCTTTGGATAAACATTTAAAATTGTGATTAATATTAGAAGTAATTCAAAAATAAATTACATTTGTTGCAAAATTAATTAATTTTTCCGACCATTCAACTTTATGACTAAGATTAACACTCCAATTTCAATATTCTGGTTTCGACGCGATTTGCGAATTGATGACAATAATGGTCTGTTCAAAGCACTAAAATCCGGATTACCGGTGTTGCCTATTTTTATTTTCGACTCCGAAATTCTTTCGAAACTGGACGATAAAGCGGATAAACGGGTTGATTTAATTCGCCAAATGCTGGTAAACATTCAAAAGGAACTTGAAGTTTACGAATCGACTTTGCTTGTGAAATACGGTCATCCATTCGAAGTTATGCGTGAATTATTTTCGGAATTTGATATTAAAGCAGTCTATACCAATCGCGATTACGAACCTTACGCCATAAAACGCGATAAAGAAATTTCGGCTTTTTTGGTTTCGAGAAATGCCGAACTTATTACTTTTAAGGACCAGGTAATTTTTGAATGGAACGAAGCCTTAAAACCCGATAGTACACCCTATACAGTTTTTACGCCTTATTCCCGGAAATGGAAACAGAATTTAACTGAAAAAGATCAACTGACTTACCCAACAGAAACATTGGTTGGAAATTTTCTGAAAATTCCACATCAGCCCATTCCCGATTTGCAGGATATTGGCTTTTTGCCCACCGGAATTGTTTACAGCAAGCCCACCATCGATGAAGAAATTATAAAAAATTACGAAAACACACGCAATATTCCTTCGTTAGAGGGAACAACAGATTTAAGTGTGCATCTCCGATTTGGCACTGTTAGCATTCGTAAACTATTGAAAATTGGACTTTTATTAAACGAAACATGGCTTAATGAACTTATATGGCGCGAATTTTTCATGAGTATTTTGGTTCATTTTCCGTATGTAGAAAATGGTGCTTTCAAAAAAAAATACAATGAAATAACCTGGAGAAACAATGAAAAAGAATTTGAGTTATGGTGCGAAGGCAAAACAGGCTATCCGATGGTGGATGCAGGAATGCGCCAACTGAACGAAACAGGACTGATGCACAATCGTGTACGAATGATTACGGCAAGCTTTCTGACCAAACATTTATTAATTGATTGGCGTTGGGGAGAAACCTACTTTGCTTTGAAACTATTTGATTATGAGCAAGCCAGTAATGTGGGCAATTGGCAATGGGCAGCGGGTTCCGGGGTGGATGCAGCACCTTATTTTAGAATATTCAATCCGGCGGAGCAAATT
>JAKLIM010000246.1 GCA_022709605.1 Bacteroidota bacterium
TAATATTCGTAAAACCATATTCTTTTAATGTTCTTGGAATTAGTTTAATACCTGTTCCGTGAATTGGTGTATACACAATTTTTAAATCGGAGTTTCGTTTTATTGCTTCGGGCGAGAGCGAAATAGTTTTTACTTTTTCAATATAAATTTTGTCAGTTTCCTCACCCAAACTTTGAATCAAGGCCGGATTTCCTTCAAATTTTATATCGTCAACCTTTACTTTCATAACTTCTGTTATCACATTTTCGTCATGCGGAGCAATCATTTGCGCACCATCGTCCCAATAAGCTTTGTAACCATTGTATTCTTTCGGATTGTGCGAAGCTGTGAGAATAATACCACTCTGACATCCGTAATGTCTTATGGCAAATGAAATTTCGGGCGTTGGTCGAAGGTCTTCGAACAAATAAGCTTTGATTCCGTTGGCAGAGAAAATATTGGCAGAAATTTCGGCAAAAAGGCGGCTATTATTCCGGCAATCGTGACCAATCACCACACTGATTTGCGGCACATCAGGAAATTGAGCATTCAAGTAATTGCTTAACCCTTGTGTAGCAGCACCCACGGTGTAAATATTCATTCGGTTTGTACCCGCTCCCATAATTCCGCGAAGCCCGCCTGTTCCAAATTCCAAATCGCGATAAAACGATTCTATCAGTTCTGTTTTATCTTCCGCATCCATCATGCGACGGATTTCGGCTTTGGTTTCTTCGTTGTAATTACCATCTAACCAGCTTTGCGCTTTGGCGATAACTTCGTTTTGTAATGAATTATTTTCCATAATGTATATGTTTTAATTAGTAAAATCAATTGAAATGCTAAGATACAACTTTTTTGGAAAAAAATAAAAATTGAACAGAAAATAAGCTTTTATGAAAGTATTTGTCCAACTAAATATTAAAAAAAAAATCGCAAAGAGCTGATTGATATTCAGTTCTTTGCGATTTACATTCTTAAAAATGAAACGAAAGTTTTACCTCGATAAATAATCTATTTCTTCATATTTGGCAATTCCAATCCATAACCTTTTTTCTTGTCCTCGGCTTTAAGCATAAAAGCTACGATGAGAGCCAATATACCCAAAAATGTGAATAACAACATTGGAAGTGTGTAATTGTAATGTGTAACGGTTTGTCCATTCACAATAATTCTTTCTGTGACACAGTATTTATCTAATAACCAACCAATTGTCAGTGGAATAAACATTAATCCTATATTTTGAATCCAAAAGATTAATGCATAAGCTGAGCCCAATTGTTTTTCAGGAATAATTTTTGGAACTGAAGGCCACATAGCCGAAGGAACCAACGAAAAACCAACTCCCAAAATAATAATCAGAACTATAGCAACAAATTGTTGATTGAGTACCGGAATCGAAAACAAAGCATGAACAAAAATAAGTAACATAGCTCCAATAATCATAATGGTTGCACCTTTACCTTTTCTATCGTATAAATTTCCGAAGAACGGAGTCAGAATAATTGTTCCAAAAGGTAATAAACTTGGTATTGCTCCTGCAAATTTCTCCGAAACGCCAAACTTGTTTACCATCAAATCGGCAGCATAATTCAGAAATGGAAAAACTGCTGAATAAAACAAAACACATAATATTGCTATCAACCAAAAACCTTTGTTTTTTATGATAAATCCTATATCAGAAATTTTAAACACATCTTCCTTATCATCAACCCATTCACCATTTTCCTTCAATGATTTATCAAGTTTTACATCCATAAAAGTATACATAACAAAAGCCAGAAAACCGATTATTAACATGATTAAACCAATCAATACCGGGGTTGAAAGTTGGTAATATTCTGCAATTATTGGTGATGCAAATAAAGCAGCAGCCGTACCAAGCCGGGCAGTTGCCATTTCGAGTCCCATGGCCAAAGCCATTTCTTTGCCTTTGAACCATTTTACAATAATTTTGGAAACTGTAATCCCCGAAACCTCTACTCCAAGACAAAATAAAGAGAATCCTAACGAAACCATTAATACCTGAGCATTGATATCGAACCATAAAACATGCCATTTTACACCCATCAAAGAAGTGTCTGTAATGGCCCAGTATTTTATTGCTGTACCAAGTATCATGGTGATAGTTGCAGCAATTCCGGTTATTCGGATTCCCAATTTATCAAGTAAAATACCTCCCAGAATTAGCATAAATGCAAATACGGTGAGCCAACCGTAAGCAAACCTGAATATACCAAAATCGGAACTGTTCCAGCCTAATTCTCTTTCTAACATGGGTTTTAAAGGAGAAATAGCATCTGACAAATAATAGCCGCAAAGCATAGTAAAAGCAACTACTCCTAAAGCTGTCCATCGGGCAACCGGAGATTCGCGAAGTGCAGAAGAAATCTTTTCTTTCATAAACTTTTTGTTTAAAAATTCGTTTTAGTATTAATTTATTTCGTTTTTGTTTTTTAAATTTTCAAAATTGCCCGCAAATCTACTGAAAAAATCTCATTTTCATTCAATTCTGACAAAATTACAGCATATTATAGTACAAAATAATCGGTATCATTTTTGTTTAAAATGTTCGGTGATTATAAAAAGGTAAATTCTGACAACATTCACCTTTTTATTTATTGAATTAATCAAGCACAAACTTTCAAAAAAGTTCATAACATTCACTTTTAAAAATCTTACAACCTTCAATATTTTATTTATATTTGTCAAACGAATTACAGGAGAAACAAAATATGTTAGTCAACTATACAGATCAATTGCATAATGTGCTATTATACAGCACTCAGGAAGCAGAACGCTTAGGTAACAATTACGTTGGACCAGAGCATCTTTTGCTTGGTATTTTGCGAAACGGAACCGGTAGAGCCATCGAAATCCTTAATAATTCGCAGGTAAATCTGATTCGGATCAAACAAAGCATCGAAAGTCAGATTCGCACCGATGATGAACCTTCGGGCATCGAAATACCACTGTTAAAAAGTACCGAACGGATCAAAAAAATTATGGAACTCGAATCGCGTCAGTTATCTGCCGAAATGGCTGATACCGAACATTTGCTGTTAGCCATACTGAAAGAAAAAAATAATTTGGCAGTTGAAGTGCTGAATGCCGAGCATTTAACGTATGATAAAGCGAAAGCATTTATCGAAACTCCAAAAGATGTGCCCATGATGGGACAGAGTTTTCATGAGGACGATGAGGAAGACGATGATCCGCGCCAGAAACAAAAAGGTCATGCCTCGGGCAGTGCGAAACAAAGTGACACACCCGCGCTCGATACATTTGGCACCGACATAACCAAAGCAGCTGTCGAAAATCGTTTGGATCCGATTGTGGGTCGCGAACGTGAGATAGAAAGACTTGCACAGATATTAAGTCGCCGCAAGAAAAACAATCCTGTACTAATTGGTGATCCCGGAGTTGGTAAATCAGCCATTGTTGAAGGATTGGCACTTCGCATCATTCAACATCGGGTGTCGCGCGTATTGTTCGACAAACGTGTCGTGTTGCTCGATATGGCTTCCATTGTGGCCGGTACCAAATACCGCGGACAATTTGAGGAACGTATCAAAGCCATTCTTAACGAATTACAAAAAAATCCGGATGTAATCTTGTTTATCGACGAGATTCACACTATTGTTGGAGCTGGCGGTGCGCCGGGTTCGCTGGATGCTGCTAATATGCTGAAACCGGCATTGGCACGCGGCGAAATTCAATGTATAGGTGCAACTACGCTGGATGAATACCGACAAAGTATAGAAAAAGATGGTGCACTCGAACGTCGTTTCCAGAAAATTATGGTCGATCCCACAACAGCCGATGAGACTTTAATGATATTGGAAAATATTCAAGACAAATACGAATATCATCACAATGTGCGCTATACACCCGAGGCGATAAAAGCATGTGTCAGACTCACCGACCGTTATATTACCGATCGTTGTTTCCCCGATAAAGCTATCGATGCATTAGACGAAGCCGGTTCACGTGTACAGATTGGTACAGTATCGGTACCCGCTGAAATTGAGGAACTTGAGAAAAGAATTGAAGAACTTCGCAAAGAAAAAATGAGGGTTCTTGGCGAACAAAAATACGAACTTGCCGGTCCGATTCGCGATCAGGAAAAGCAATCGCAATACGAACTTGAAGATGCGGTGAAACGCTGGGAACAGGAATCGGCTAAACACCCCGAAACGGTTGACGAAGAAAACGTAGCCGAAGTGGTGGCCATGATGTCGGGCATTCCGGTGCAACGAATTGCTCAGGCTGAAGGCTTGAAACTCAAACAAATGAAAGAAAAGCTTTGCAATCGGATTATCGGTCAGGATGAAGCGGTAAACAAAATTGTAAAAGCCATTCAACGCAATCGTATTGGGCTGAAAGACCCGAATAAACCCATTGGTTCATTTATTTTTCTGGGTCCAACGGGAGTCGGAAAAACACATTTGGCTAAAATTCTTTCTGAATTTATGTTCGACAGCGCCGATGCATTGATTCGTGTGGACATGAGCGAATACATGGAGAAATTCAGCGTTTCGCGATTGATTGGAGCGCCTCCGGGATATGTAGGATACGAAGAAGGCGGACAATTAACCGAAAAAGTGCGTCGCAAACCCTATTCTATTATATTGCTCGACGAAATTGAAAAAGCGCATCCCGATGTATTCAATCTATTGTTGCAGGTAATGGACGAAGGTCGACTGACTGACAGTTTGGGCAGACGTATCGACTTTAAAAACACGATCATCATTATGACGTCGAACATCGGAACCCGACAGTTGAAGGATTTTGGTAAAGGCGTTGGCTTTAACACATCGATTGATGTGCCTATCGATTCGGATTTTTCGCGTGGGGTGATACAAAAAGCACTGAACCGTACTTTTGCGCCCGAATTTCTGAACCGTGTGGACGAAGTGGTTATGTTCGACCAACTGAATCGCGATTCTATCAAACAAATTATCGATTTGGAACTGAAAGGAATATTCGGTCGGGTAACAGCCATGGGTTTCAAACTGGAATTGTCCGACGAAGCCAAGGAATTTTTAACCGATAAAGGCTACGATGTGCAATTTGGTGCCCGACCTCTGAAACGTGCCATTCAGCATTACCTCGAAGATGAACTTGCCGACATAGTACTCGAAGGCGTGTTACGCGAAGGCGATACCATAATGATGGAGCTGAACGAAGAAAAGACCGGAATCAAAGCCCGACCAATTACTGCAATTCAGGTATTGAAAGAAGAAGAATAATTAAAAACAAAAAAATATCATTAAAAGGAAAGATGTCATTGTCATTCTTTTAGGATTTGTCCGGACTGCTAAGTTCGGACATTTTTTTTTTAAAATTAGTAAAATTAAATTTGTAAATTAATATATATATATGTACATTTGAAGCGAAAAAATATTTTTCATATTCAAAATCCTGACAATGAATAAAATTGTTAAAGTATTCATAATCAAAAAACTGTCTTATGAATAATTTAATCACACTTTTTCTTTTTATTGCTTTTGCAGTTGCTACCTCAGCACAAACTGCTTTAAAAAACTTATCTCATAATTATCAGGGCGTTTCAATCGTAAATTCGGCCAGAGATCATCTGGAACAAAATGAATATTACCTAAATGCTTCCAATAGATATGATGCTATAACTGAATCTGAAAATGGTTTAAGTGACCTGATGATATGCCCCGAAAATAGCCTTTTTAGCATTGTTCCACAAGATTATAACAATGCATACACCAGCAAAAAATCCTATGGATACATTTGTAACCAGAGTTATTCCGGGGTTAAAGGCAATATTGTGCAGGTTACCTTCTGGGGTATATTTTCAAGTAAAGGAATTCCTGCTAAACC
>JAKLIM010000247.1 GCA_022709605.1 Bacteroidota bacterium
TTGGGGTGGTACCTGGTTTTCAGTTGATGACTTTGTTTTAAGCTATTATGGCGAACAAATAATGGATGTAACAGTTAATGATCCTGAAAATGCACGTTTGTTATTTAGTACAGTAGGAGAAACAATAGTTGTTCCGATTGTTGCTTATGGTTATACAAACGGATTTACTGTAGCTGCTGATCAACCTGCTTTGTTCGAAGTAACAAATGGATCATTATCTCAATCCGGTGGTTCAGTAAGTGTTAGATTTATTGGCAATACTGTTGGAGTATATAATGGTCTTCTTAATATCACTATGGATGCGCCTGCAGCTGCTCCGGGAATGAGTAAAATTATCAGCATCGGAAATTCAATTCAGATTCCTATGGTTGCAAGTATAACTACAGCTGTTAATAATTTATCTTCTGATCATGTGAAAACATTTATTGCTGATAATGATATCGTTGCTCAGTTCAATCTTTCGAAAACTTCTGAAGTAGCTCTATCGGTTTATAATGTAAACGGTATGTTGATATCAAAAGATGTACGTACAATCAGCGCAGGTAAAAATCAATTCACACTGAATGCAAATCTCTCGTCGGGTGTTTATTTTGTAAAAACATCAATCGATGGCAAAATCACAACGGCTAAATTAGTGAAATAAACTTTGGTATAATTCTTTTTAAAAACCGGCTTTGTTAAAACAAAGTCGGTTTTTTGTTGTTGTATAAATTATATTTGCCTTTTTTGACCTGATTTTATACCTTACTTGAATTCAACTAAGCTATTTTTGTATAGTGAACATATATCCTCAATATTATGCAAATTTTACACCTTGCGTAATATTTATAAAGTTATTTTTGTGTTCTTTAAAATAAAACAGATTTATTATTATTAACGATTAAATTTATTATCATGAAAAAAATTTACAAATTACTGGCGATGTTTATCGCTGTTTTTGCTTTCTCAACCATGGTGAAAGCGCAAACCTGGGATGCACCAATCTATAATGGTGAGACTCCTGTTTCTGGCATAAGTTATTATATTTACAACATTGGTTCAAATGGCTTTTTAAACCGTGGTGGATGGTATAGTATGCAAGCCGTTGTTACAACTCATGTAAAGCAAAATGCGTCAACCAATGTTAACAAATGGACTTCGGTAAATACAACCGGTTCTACATGGACTTTTCAATACAATAACAACGGTGTTGATGTTGCAGGTAGATATCTGTTCGATACCGGCGGCGGTACTGATTTATATACAGATAACACCACAAATAACACATTTACAGTTAGTGAAGTTGATGCTGTAAATCACATATTCGCTCTGCAAAGTCAGGTGGCCGGTGTTAATTATGTAGGTAGCGAAGCAGCTACTGAAACCTCTAACACAGGAATAGCAAATATTGTTAGACCAAGCAGAGTAACTTTGGATAGTTATTCAAATTGGAAATTCGTATCGCAGGATAGTTATGATCTTTATCAGGCAAAAGTGATGTTGGACAGATATATGACTTATGCAAAATTAAGAGGAGATATTGATTTAACAACATATATCGCAGCATACAATTCTGATGTATTGGTTGATATCAATACCGCATCTGCAAATTTATCAGCCCTGTTAACTCCGGTTGACGCAACAAGTACAATTTCAAATCCAAGTTTCGAAACTGGTCTTACCGGCTGGACAAACAGTGGATTTGTAACACAAACCAATACACCTCCTTTTCCTTTTATAAAAGACGGCAGCACTTATACAGAAAAATGGACAAGTGGACCCGGTAATTTGGCTGCAGCAACAATAACTCAGGCAGTTACAGTACCTAATGGAGTTTATCAGTTAGTAGTTTCAGGTCATGCATTTCAACAATCAGGTTCTAATCCACTTCATACCTATGCTTTAGCAATCTGTGGTTCAAAAACCACTGAAATAAGCGCTGCTGGCAATTACATTATTGATAACGTGGAAGTTACTAATGGTACTTTAACAATCGGTTATAAATTAGAAGGAGCTATTGCCTGTAACTGGACAGGATTCGATAACTTCAAATTATACCGTTATGTCACCTATAATACTCCTGTATTAGGTGCTTCTGCAGCATCGCTCAGATATGATGATGTTTATTCATCATCAATAATGACTATAGTCGGTTCAAATCTTGTTAGCGATATTGCCATAACTGCACCATCGGGCATCACACTTTCAGGAACTAATGTTATTGATAACGGAAGTGGAAACTATTCGATACTTGCTGCAAATGCAAATTCTTCAAATCCGGTTACAGTTACTTATGATGGTGCCAGCACTGTAGATGGAACCATAGCATTAAGTGCAACCGGAAGTGGCGCTGCTCCGGCTGTAGCATCTGTTACAGTAAAAGCCTCTTCAAATGTAACTTGTTACACCCCTGTTTACTCCGATAGAACGAATATGATAGCTGATCCTACATTTAGTAACAGTATTCTGGGTTTTGCTAACGGAGGTTACAGTGGTTGGGGTCCAAAAGCCATCGACACAAAAAATCCTTATTGTGGTGCTGCAAGTTGTTATATTTTTGGTAGTTGCTGGCCAAATGGAGGTTCACTTGACCGTTCACTGAACACCGCAAACGGCAATGCTTTGAAGCCAAACTCAACTTACAGACTCAGAGCAATGATAAACTCACAAGCAAGCACGGGATCATTCCAGTTCGAGATTGAAGGAACAAGTGGAACAGGAACAAATACTAAATTTCAGATAGAAAATACAGGAGGTTGGGTACAATTCGATAAATTGTTCACAACAGGCGCTAGTGTAGTAGAAGCCGGTATATATTTTAATTCATGTACAACAGCACCTCCTATTACTGATACTTGTTTTATTGACAATTGGGAATTATATGAAGTTACCGACATAGTAAGTAGTGTGAATAATACATCAATTAATCAACTTAAAGTGTTTGCGGTTAATAGTGGTATTGAAGCCGACTTTAATCTTGCTTCGACAGGTGCAGTTGAATTCTCAGTATTTAATGTTCAGGGTAGCCGTATTGCTTCATTCAATGGAGTTTACAATGCCGGAAACAACAAGAAAGTATTGAACGTAAATCTTCCATCGGGTGTTTATTTGGTAAAAATGACCGCCGACGGAAAAACAACAACCAATAAATTAGTGAAATAGTTAATATAGTTTTTAAAAGTGAAGAAAGCGTGAATTCCGTAAGGAGTTCACGCTTTCTGAATTTAATGGATAATTAATAACTCATCATCCATCGAACAACTGATGGCATTATACTGCAGGCGTACCGCTTTCGGGAGCCGGATTAGCACTTTTGCGTGCTTTGCGCACCTTAATGGTGTTTTTGTAATATTCGATCAGGTAATTTACTTCATCGATAAACGATGCATAGTCGGCTTCGCCGTTCAAAATCACCATGGCGTTTACCACCGTCCGGATATCGTTAAATGCTTTATCCACCGGTGCACGGGTCGCACGTACATCGCCACTCAACCTTGCAGCCGCTTCGGTGCTTCGCGAACCAAACTGATTGATAAATCCGGTGTTGGTTTCGGCCAGCTTATTCAGAATATCCATCGATTTACACAGGGTTAATTCAGGTGAATAATTATTTAACAGCTGATTTACTAAACTTGTAATCGTCTCACTTTCCTGGTTGTAGTTCTGTTTTCGCATGTCGCCTACCTGTTCGATAATGCGCATAATTTTAGTGGCAGCAAGCTGTACCTGCACATCGTAATGCAATAAATCGCTTTTGGTTTTATGTACAAACGATTTATAGAGTTGATCCCGAAAATCATCGTGGTCCTCTATGGTTTTAGTCAATTGGCTCCCGGCCTCTACTTCAATGGCTGCAAATTCGGCATACAAAGCATCAACATAACCCGAATAAATGGCGCTGATTCCCAACTTCTGGGGCGTAATCAAAGCAATTTCACTTTTTACATCGGAGTGAAATTGAGCATGTTCATTGTTTTTGAAAAAATGAAAGTTAATAGGATTAATTTTTTTCATACATCAAGTAATTTTTTAAAAATGAATAAATAAAATTTTGTAAACACGAAATATAATAACGTATATCATTTTGAATAATAAAAGTGACTAAATAGGGTCGCAAAACTGCGGCAGCACATTTGCAGTTGTACAAGTCGTGTCGCAAAACTGCGGGAACACATTTGCTGTTGTAAATGTCATGCCGCCAAACTGCGGGAACACATTTGCAGTTGTAAATGTCATGCCGCCAACCTGCGGGAGCACTTTTGCAGTTGTAAATGTCATGCCGCAAAACGGCGGGAACACATTTGCAGTTGTACATGCCCTGCCGCAAAATTTCGGCGCTACATCCGGTTTTATTGAGCTTTTCGGAACATAATCGCACAAAAAAGCCGTTGCAGGGAACTTCGATATTCCTGTCAACGGCACTTGAGATATGTAGGGATGTATTGATGGTGCAATACGAATATTATTTATAGCTGTCATGTAAACAAACATGTTTATGGGTTAATGAGAAATCGTTGCTTTAATCAATGTTCACCAACATTACGCGATTTAAATTCCGATGCTCACGCTGCAAAAATAAAAAGATTTTTCTGAATAGCTTAATCGAATTGAAGAAAATATTTATGTTATTGAACATGTTTTCTGTGCATTAGGGTGGTGGCTGAACTTTTTTTTGTATGATAAATATATATGTTTCTCAGGTGCTCATCGATTATCGTTCGATAATTTACAAGAACTGAATTGTGCCTTTATTAAAAAAGACTTTTGGTCTGATAATTTTATTTGTCCAACGGTTATGGCTCAATAAAAAATAAAATAAAGCTCATATATCGAATAATATTGAGCCATATTTCATTAAATCTTGAGCTAAAAAAACAACCGGAGCGCAATCGGGATATCCGCTTCGTGGCATAGAATACTTTTATTCACCCAACCTATACTTTTATGTAGTCATTTAATATTAATAAGTAAAGCATATATTATTATTCTCTGCTTATTTGAACTATTTTTCACCCTTTCTTATTTATAAATGGCGTAATTTTGAATTTGAAATTCTAACTTTAAATTGAATAAAAAAATGAAGAAAATTTACTTCTTATTGGCGGTGTTTTTTGCCGCAAGTGTCAACCTAATGGCACAAACAGATGTGACAGCAACGTACCTTACTAATGCCGGTTTTGATACTGGCTGTAATTATCTTGTAGGAGATGCAGCTGCAAATCTTGGTTCTGCAAATGGTGGTGTCAATATCAAAGTTGTACCAGGCTGGACTATAGGAACTATTGGAGATAATTCAGCTGCTGCTTCTTACGAATATGGGTATACCGGAACATTGAATTTATCCGGTGTTACGGGTACAATTCCCGCTCAAGGACCGGATGCCGCAACTGGTGCCGGTCACGGTGCTCTGGGTATTTCGGTTGCATGGACAGCTACGGTAACATATTATCAAGATGTTACCTTGCCAGCAGGAAAATACACTATTGAATATGCTGCATATAATTCAGGCCCCAATGCTAATGATAACTGTCGTGTTGGATGGGTACCTACATCAGGAGCAGCTACTTTATCTACTAAAACAACATTTACTCTTAATTCATGGGTTACCGAAAGTGTTTCTTTTACAGTTGCAAGTGAAACAACTGGCAAAATCCAAGTGGGTTTAAATGCAAATAACGCTGGGTCAGGTTCTCATGGAAGGATATTTTTTGACTATGTAAAATTGTCAATTTTACCTGTTGATAAAACCACATTACTCCAACTTAAAGACTCAGCACTTGTTATGTATAATAATCAACAACCTGTTGGGGCTTCTAACGTTTATAACGAATTAAATACTGCAATAGCTTCA
>JAKLIM010000248.1 GCA_022709605.1 Bacteroidota bacterium
TTTGTCAAAAACCGGTTTTTTCAATTCAGGATTTGTCTCTGTCTTAGAGGTTCAACAGAACTTCAGTGTGCATCCTATCTTTTAGAGAGTGCAACCTATGTTTTAGAAGGTCAATCCTATCTTTTAGAAGGTCAATCCTATCTTTTAGAAGGTACATCGCATGTTTTAGAAGTTACAACTCATGTTTTAGAAGGCCAATCCTATCTTTTAGACGACACATCCTATCTTTCAGACTGTATTTTACATGTTTTGGAAGGTTAATACTATATTTAATACGATTTATCGTATGTTTTAGAAGTATAATCGTATGTTTCAGATATTATTCAATGAGAGCCGGTTACTTAATAGTTTCCGACTCTCATTTTCTGGCGATATACAAATTCAACAACCTCTCTCCTACTCTAAAGTCTATAGTTGTAAACTATATCTTTCAATTGAAAAAACTATTACAAATTCACTAATAAATACTTTTTAAAAATCTTTACTGCAATAAAAATAATAATCAATAGACAATTGATCAATTTGTTTTTTATAAAAATCTCAAAGATAGAATTTCATAGGTTAAATTCAATAATCTATCCAAAAAAAACAAATTTCTACCATTTTATGTCGAAAAAGTATCAGTTAATGATAAAATAATATAGTTTTTTATTGGTACTGATACTCTATTTTTGCAAAGTCGAAATTTATAATGTCGGCAATACAAAATTAACCCTTAAATACAAAATCTAATTCCATGAAGAGAAAATTATTTTTTCTTTCAGTATTACTCCTGTTTGGAGTATGCCTGGTTTCTGCACAGCAGAGCCTTTCTGTTTCGGGAGTTGTAACCGATGCCAGTGATGGTAATCCATTGATTGGAGTTTCGGTACAAGTAAAAGGAACATCAACCGGTACCGTAACCGACATTGATGGGAAATACTCCTTAGCAGTTCCACAAGGTTCAACCCTTGTTTTTACTTACATTGGTATGGAAAAACAAGAGATCTCAGCAAAAAGTAAAGTTATGAATGTGAAAATGCAATCGGATGCCAAAATGCTTGACGAGGTGGTAGCAGTTGGTTATGGAACCATGCGCAAAAGCGATCTTTCCGGAGCTTCGGTTTCGGTTGGTGAAGAAAAGCTCAAAGGTTCTATCATTACCAACATGGACCAGGCTTTGCAAGGTCGGGTTGCAGGTGTAACGGCTGTTCAAACTTCGGGGCAACCGGGTTCGTCAGTTTCAATACGCGTTCGTGGACAAGGTACAGTGAATGCCGATGCTGAACCACTGTATGTTATCGATGGTGTACCTGTTCAGGTTTCGGGAAGATCGGGCGCCGATTTTGGTTTGGGCGATGCACTGGGTAATGGTAAAGTTTCAACCATTTCTCCATTATCTACCATAAATCCTTCCGACATTATTTCGATGGAAATTCTGAAAGATGCTTCAGCCACTGCTATTTATGGTTCGCGTGCATCGAATGGTGTTGTGCTTATCACAACAAAACGTGGTAAAAACGGCGAAGCAAAATTTACTTATGATGGACTTTATGGTTATCAACGTCAGGCTAAACGCCTCGATGTAATGAATTTGCAACAATTTGCCGAATATAGCAATGCTATGGCAAGCGAAACTGCCGGTCGTGATATGCGCGAAGAATTCAGAGATCCTTCATTATTAGGAGTCGGTACTAATTGGCAGGATGCAATTTTTCAGTTAGCGCCCACACAAAGTCATACCATCAACGCATCGGGTGGAACCGACATTGTTAAATACTTTGTTTCAGGTTCTTATTTAGGACAAGAAGGAACCGTAATTGGTTCAAGTTTCGATCGTTTTGCATTCCGCAGCAACCTGGATGCTCAACTTAAAAAATGGTTGAAGTTAGGATTGAATATGTCTTATTCAACCACCAAAGAGCGTTTAGGCTTGGCTGACAGCGATGAGGGAATTATTAACACCGCTTTGCTTTCGACTCCTGATGTTCCAATTTACGATATGGATGGAAATTACACCAGCGTATCGCGCGAAGGCGTTGCATCACGCATCAATCCGATTGCTAAAGCGCTGGACGAAGATAATTTATTGAACAGAACATCGTTGGATGTTAACTTTTTTACTGACATTACTTTTTTCAAAGGATTAACACTTCGTTCGGAATTTGCAGCCAGCATGGGCGATTCGGATGCAGAACGTTTTCGTCCGAAAGCTGAATATGGAAGTTGGAAACGCAGTATCAACAGCGATGCCAAACAACACAACGAAAATTTATTTTGGCAATTAAAAAATTACCTGACTTATGCCAAAGATTTCGGATTACATAAAACAAACTTTATGTTGGGCCAGGAAATGTCTGAATCAAGCTGGGAATATTTAGCCGCTTCGGCATCAAACTTGCCCGATAATCTGATTCATAATCCGGCTTTAGGTTCTGATCCATTGATTAATACCGGTTTTGGAAGCAGTGCAATGGCATCGGTTTTTGCCCGTGGCACGTATAACTACAACGATAAATATTATGCAACTTATACTTTCCGTCGTGATGGATCATCCAACTTCGGACCGTTGAATCGTTGGGCTTCATTCCATGCTGTAGCAGGTTCGTGGCGTTTTATTAATGAAGAATTTATGACCAATTTAAAAGATATTATCTCAAACGGCAAATTACGTTTAGGTTGGGGTCAAACAGGGAACCAATTTATTCCGGGTTACCAATGGGGCGCCGCCATTTCGAAAATGCCTACCGGTTTAGGAATGGGTTATCGCCAGAGTAATATTGCCAACCCACGCGTACAATGGGAAAAACAGGTACAATTGAATATCGGGCTTGATTTGGCTTTGTTAAACAATCGCATTGAACTCACCATGGATGTTTATGATAAAGTATCAAAAAACATGTTGATGCAGGCACAATTACCTTCGTATTTGGGAACTGATGGAAATGGCTCAAGTGCATTGGCTGCTCCTTACGGAAATTATGGAACAATTGATAATAAAGGTCTTGAAATTGCTTTAACAACACGTAATATTAAAACAAAAACCATTCAATGGGATACCGAATTACAATTATCGTTCAATAAAAACAAATTGGTTTCGTTGGAAGGTACCGGAAATTCGTACCTCGAAGGTTACGGACAATGGAGCGATGTGGTTGCGCGTTCGGGCATAGGTCAACCATTGTACAGCTATTATGGCTATAAAGTAATTGGCGTATATCAGGACCTGGAAGATATCAAAAGCAGTGCAACACCTTCAAGCTATCCTGCTGATGGTAAATCGTTTGGACGTGCCAATACAGTTTATCCCGGTGATTTGAAATTCGAAGATGTAAGCGGACCAAACGGAACTCCTGATGGTGTGATAAATGAATATGACCGTACCGATTTAGGTTCACCACTTCCAATCTTTACTTTTGGTTTAACCAATACGGTTCGATATAGGAATTTTGATTTTACTGTTTTTGTGAATGGAAGCTACGGTAACAAAGTACTAAATTACATGTCGCGCAACCTGACGAATATGAAATCGATGTGGAACAATCAGTTGGCAGTTGTTACCGAGCGTGCCCGTTTGGAACAAGTAAACACTTCAACCACATATCCTTATGTAAATTCAACAGGTATTACAGTTTACAATTGGTTCGATGATATTGACAATGTGAAAGTTGCAAATCCAAACGCAACAGTGCCGCGTGCTATTCAAAACGACCCGAACGACAATGCCCGTTTGTCGAGCAGATACATTGAGGATGGTTCGTACTTACGAGTAAAAAATATTTCATTGGGTTACACCTTTGATAAAAGTAAGTTGAAAACGCTTCATTTGGAATCGTTAAAAGTATATGCCAATGTTCAGAATTTGCTGACATTTACAAAATATACCGGCTTCGATCCTGAAATCGGCGTAAATACAGCCAATGTAAATGTTTATGGACTTGATAACGGACGTTATCCTTCGCCTCAGGTATATTCATTTGGAGTAAACTTCTCATTCTAATATTTAAAAGAAAGGAAAAATTGTATGAAAATTATCAATAAAATAAAAGTGCTGGCAACAGCCATAATTGTAATGGCCGGACTATCTTCATGCGAAGATTTTTTAAGTCGCCCGACCATTGACAATTACACCATTGATGGATTTTACCAAACCGACGAACAATGTTTTCAGGCGGTAAATCCAATTTACAACTCACCCTGGTACGATTTTCAACGTGGTTTTGTAAAAATCGGAGATGCATTATCAGGCAATGTTTTTTATGGAACCGACAATGCTTATCAAAGTTTTGTATTGAAATCGAGCGATGAAGATATTCGTAATGAATCGGCTTCGTTATGGTCGGTAAATGCTTATTGCAATACGCTGATTGAGAATATTGACTTAAAAGCAGGTCCTAAAGTTACTGAAAAGGCGAAGAATACAGTGAAAGGCGAAGCATTGACATGGAAAGCCATGACGTATTTTTATCTTGTTCGTTGTTTTGGTGCAGTGCCAATTATTCATAACAATAGTGAGATTATCGCTTCAAGCGATGTGAATAATATTTATAAAAATAAAACCGAAGATGTTTATACTTATATTGTAAAAACGTTGGAAAAAGCAATTGAATTTTTGCCGGAAGAAAATGCCACCGGAAGAATTGATAAGTTCAGTGCTTATGGTTTGTTAGCAAAAGTTTATTTGGCAAAATCGGGTTTCGGACAAAACGGAACACGCGTTCAGGCTGATTTAGACAAAGCTGCTGAATATGCTAAGAAAGTAATCGACGAAAGTGGTCGTAAACTGACTCCTGTTTATTCTGATATTTTCCGTCTGCAAAATAATTTCAGCGACGAAAGTCTGATTGCCTGGCATTGGACGGTAAGTAATAACTGGACCAGCCAAAACACATTTCAATCTGATTTAGGATTAGCCGGATTTTCTGAATTTGCCGATTCGTGGGGAACCTGGGTAGGTTTAACCGTAGATCTTCAAAATGCATTTGGCGAAAACGCTTCCAGTCTGACACGAAACAACAACGATGCGCGTCGAAAAGCAACCATGATGATGCAAGGCGATCATTACGAATATTTCTGGGCTGACAAAGGTGGTTTCGACTATGACTGGAAAAAACCAAACTCGAGTGATGGTTCTTTAACAGTAACTTACGGTGTTGGTACAGGCTCAAACTGTGTGAAACATTTGGTGGGTAATAACGGCGATCACGTTGCCGGAAGCAAGATGGGTATGAATCGCATGGCCACTTCGTTAAGTACACACATTCTTCGGTTGGCAGATGTATATTTGATTTATGCCGAAGCAAAATTAGGCAATGCCTCTTCAACTTCGGATGCCGGTGCGCTGTCAGCTTTTAATGCGGTTCGTGGTCGGAGTGTAAAAAACTATGTAAACAAATCGTCCATTACTTTCGATGATATTTTTAACGAACGCCGTTTGGAGTTGGCTTGCGAAGGCGATTTCTGGTTCGATTTTGTTCGGTTAAGTTATTACAAAGAATCGGATGCCCGTGCTCGTTTGGCAGCTCAGGAAAGAGGTTACTGGAATGGTTTGGAAGGATTTTACAAAGGTCAGGCCGATGCATCGACTGTAACAATGGGTTCGTGGAAAGTATCTTCATCGAACATTAAGTTCACTATTCCATTTCCAGATACCGATTTGGCAGCTAATCCTCGTTTAAACGAAGAACCTGTGTCGTTTGATTTCAGTTCAATAGGGTATTAAAATATTATTATAAAAGAAAATATGAAAAAAATATATCATTCAATTTTCAAAATCGTTAGCGCAGCATTAGTGCTTTCGGCAGTCGTTTCGCTACCGTCGTGTAACGATAATCCTGATG
>JAKLIM010000249.1 GCA_022709605.1 Bacteroidota bacterium
TATTACAAAGATAGTTAATTTAATTGTTTTAACAAAATTTAACATTATGTAGTTTGGTATTTTTATACTTTTGTTGACAACAAGAGGAATTTTCACTATCTTTGTATAACACAAAACTATAACATTATGGCTAAATTTAAAATCGGTGAAACGGTATTTATGAAATGTGACGATGACAAAAGACGGTTTATCGTTACGGGAATACTGATAAGAAGAAGGCATAGAGAATACGAGGTTACGGGCATTGATTCAATGTTCTACAAGCAGGAATTTGAAATTTGTTCAGAGATAAAACAAAAAGAAGTTCCCGGATTTAAAACAATTAAAACTAAATAATAAAATTTTGAAATCAACAGAAACCATTTCGTACAAGTACGACATAGAGTGTCCGTACTGCCACAGTAAAAGGTTAAAAAATAGTAGAAACTATTATAACAAAAAAGGGTACAGCACACAATATAAATGCCTTGATTGCTCAAAATACTTTGTTATAAATAAAAACAATATTAAGGGTGCAAGGGTTTTGGTTATGTCCGACCTGCATTGTGGACACATTACGGGATTAACACCCCCGCAGTATCAGCAAAACGGCATTAATGGTGATTTTCAAAGAGAAAGTTGGCTATGGTTTAAAAATACTATTGAAAGAATAAAACCTATTGACGTGCTTATTGTCAACGGGGACTGTATTGACGGCAGACAAGAAAAGTCGGCTGGAAAAGAACTTGTAACCGGCGACAGATTAACACAGGTAAATATGGCTGTCGAGTGTATTGGGGCTGTAAATGCTAAGAAAATATATATAGTTAAGGGAACACCATACCATACTGGGAAAGAAGAGGATTGGGAGAACCTAATTTATGAGAAGGTTGGTGCTGAAAGCATAAGCGCACACCTTAAACTGTTAATCAACAACTGTCTTTTTGATGTTAGGCACAAAACAGGAAGGTCGAACATACCTCACGGGAGGTTTACGGCAATGGCGAGAACGGCAATGTGGAACGATCTTATGAACCACACAGAGGAAAACAAGGCAAACATTATTATCCGCTCTCACGTTCACTACCATATATATGGTGGTCATTCCAACAATCGTATTTTTATGACAACACCGGCACTACAAGGAGATACTGAATATGGTTATAAAGAGTGTGAGGGCAATGTGGACTACGGTGTTGTCTATTTTGACATTACAAAGAACGGCATTGTGAAAGATTGGCGAATGTTAAAGGCTATATTTGAAACCAAGTTAAACAAGACACAAGTTTGTGAATTATGAAAACCTATATCTTGACATATTCTGTCTGTGGTAAGCCGTTCAGGAGTAAGATAAAAGCCGACACGGAGGAACAGGCGTGGGGTAAACTTCTTGAAAACATAAAAAGGTCAATAAAATTGGGCAAAGCTGAAATAGAAAAAAAAGAAAATAATAATAGTTTACCACCGGGATTTGAAAATATATTTGGTATGTTTAAATAATACTTAAAACTATGAAAATAAATAAACTTGAAAAGATACTCATTGACTGTTACCGCAAGGCGTACAGCGAGTCAACACCACCAGCAGACTTCGACAAAATGATGGAATCTGGGGAAACCAGGGTGGATGGGTTTTTTATGAATTATACCCTGTCGGATGAACGGCAAAATGAGATTATAGCAGAAGCTATTAAGGCAAACAAGTTAAAAGATTGGGATGCCAGGTGGTTGACCAGGAACTACCTTCTTGGTTGTTCGCCAACGTCAGCGTGATTTTTTGCGAAAATTACCGTTTTTTGGTAATTTTCGCAAACAATTGTTTATAATGAAGTGTAATAAAAAAGGCGATCAAATGACCGCCTTTTTTATTTAAGAGATAATCTGATTATATACCGGTGAGTTGTACGTAGAATGAACTATCGGTGTTCGTCATCTGCATTCCGATACAATAACTTACAAAGTAGTCAATGTAGTCATTATAACCACCATTACCCTTGTAAAGCCCCATACTGTCGCCCATTTCAAAGGGGTTCAGTCCGGTCATACAAACTGGATCAATAGTATCAATGTCGAGTACAAGCAGTAAGTTTTCAAAGAAAGCAGGGAATAAACCTGAACGCTGCTCAAACAGAGGAGTTGGCAACTGCACGAACTTCATTGTTCCAATGGTATATTCATCCAAATTCATATTGTACTTCATATTTTCGGGGAAGTAACGAATCGGGTTTTTAAGCACAGAAGCCATTGAAGATAAAGCACGGTCAGTACCAAGAATGAAACGGGGAACATTGACGTTTTTGTAGTTAGTATTGAAAGCCAGTTGGCGGAAGTCGGCTTCGAGGGTTGCCGGGGTAGAGGTAGCGTGTTGCGAACCGCTAAATTTCATAAACGGGAAAATACCCCAAGAGGTCTTTGCCTGATATGAACCTGCGGTTAAAGCTGCGTCTGCCGGGGCTGTCAAAGTAACATTACCCTTTGTACCATTGAAAAACTGCTGGAATACGTCAAGTTGAGCATTGTTCATGGTCAGCTTCATATCCTTTGCAATGTAATCGGTAGTTCCGGCGTTCTGATATTTCAACAGGGTACGTTTTGTCCATCTCCTATTACGCTGCCCCAGAGCCATATAGTTCGTGTGCTGTGTCGTGGTGATCTTGTCGTAATGTGAAAAATAGTTTTGACCGTCAGCGATGATTGGGAAACCGATGTTAAGTTTTTCTGTGGCTGCGATGGTCGGTACGGACTGTCCGGTAAGTGGGTTAACGGTAATAGTTTCCGAGGCTGCGGTAACGCTTGCGATAACGCCCTGTGTTCCGTC
Source organism: Bacteroidota bacterium (assembly GCA_022709605.1). Taxonomy (GTDB): domain Bacteria; phylum Bacteroidota; class Bacteroidia; order Bacteroidales; family Paludibacteraceae; genus Paludibacter. Next base: position 2,797 of record JAKLIM010000249.1, read on the forward strand.
AGGATACCATACGCTGTCACCAACGACTGTTCCACGAGTTCCACCTGTGGTTAACACGAGTGTCTGTGTGCCTGTAGTTGTTGATGCACCTGTGGCGATAGTTAAAATTGGGCGGAACCAGTTTTCTTCTGTCCAAGTGTACTCGTCAGATGGGTAATACTTGATGGGTTTGCTGAACAGGATACGGAAAATGTTGTACTGTGCAGGGAAATTCTCAACGATGCTTTCAAAGATAGCACGTTTGAGGTGTACGGTTTCGTCATAACCATAAATGCCGGAATATTCAGATGCCGGAGCATTAGCCATCCATAAGGCGTTAAGGTTATTTTGTGTTGCTGCGGGATTTACCTGATTAGGTGTTCCTACAAAGCTGTCTTGTGGGTTAGTTGCCATTTAATTGTGTTTTTAAGGTTAGTATTTATTAGCGTTGAGTTTTGTTTACGAATACCGATGATGGCTCTCTTAGAAATCCATTCATTTGATTTTTGATTTTAGAAACAAGGTCGTTCTGTCCGTCTTTTGCGTCAGCAATCTTTTCCACCTTGTCGCCACGTTGCTGTGCTAAAATTTCTAATTCTTCCGAGGTGCGTTTTTTAATACCCTCATCAATTTCTTTGTAAACTTTATTCTGCATTTCGCTAATTATTTGTTCGTTGGTTTGTTTGCCGTAGAGCATCCAAGCAATAGAACTTGCGGCAGTATCTTTATAAACACCGTCATTAGTTACGAGGTCTGCAACGGGGTTTTGATACAGGCGTGTTTCAATTTCTTTTACTTGTGAATGTGTAAGGTTTGGGAAGTCTTTTTTAAGCTGTTTTATGGTGCTTTCCACACTCGCCACCACCCTGTCAGCATACTCATTGGTCTGTCTTTCCCTTTGCTGCGACACTAATTTATAGTTTTGTGCGTCAGCGTTGAACAACCTTTTGGAGGATTTAACAAGCAGGTCTTTTGCCTTATCATCCATTTCCTCAAAATCGTCTTTGGTAACATCACTATTGTAGTGAGATACCAGCTTAAACTCGTCAATGCTGTCCGGTGATTTTGTGAAGTCAAGACCGTCGGTAAAGATAGATTTCCCGATAGTGGTATAGTCCTGACCGTTATCCCAGGCGTTCACCAATACCTTAATATCTTCCGGCATACGGGTAATAGCATCAACTATCTTTTTGTTTCTCACGTTATCTTTTATCAGTTCTTCGTTAGCTTCGAGTTCTTTAAGTTTATTAAGTTTCTCAATCAGTTCTTCGTTGTTTTTAAACTCCAATGATGTTTTTTCTTTAATGAAATTAAAAATGTCCACATTGGGTTTTTCTGTTTTAATTTCTTTTTGGATGTCACCGAGAGGGGTTTTGATAATGTTGGGATCGGCTGCCGGTGTTTCTGTTTTAACTTCTGTTATCGGTGGTTCTGTTGGTGTCTGCGGTGTCTGTGTCTGTGGTACTTCGATTTTCTTACCAAACATTATTGCCGCTGCACCAACTCCCGATGGGATGTTAGCAAATTCATTCATAATTTTTGTTATTTAATTTTCATTAATAGGTTAATTTTAACTAATTCTTAACAAAGATAATAAGTTTATTTCAATTACACAAATTTTAATTAACATTTTTTAACATTAAGTGTTTTATTAATGGTTTATCTTTGTGCTTTAAACTGATAACTATGACCATTAAAAACAGATTTAACATTGACTTTTTCGAGTTTTCATTCCTTGTGGAGGCGTGTATCCCACCAGTACCAATAGCCCGTGCAGTGTTTTGGGGTAAGGTTCTTAATGAATATTACAAGGTATTATCTCAAGAAGAACGTGATAAGTTACATGAGTGGTTAAATCATAATCCACGATTAATGCAAGGTATCAGTGATGGAAATACCGACTGTCTTTTATTTAATGCAAGGTACGACAGGTATAATCAATATATGGTTACAGCGGACAAGGATAACAGGATTGAAACGTTTGAAACATTTAAGTTTAATAATAGATACCACGTTTCACCCAGTACGTCTGTGGAAGAACAATACATTATTAATATAGAACATAAAAATAAATAACTATGATAACCTACGGATTAAATTCAATTATTTCGACACACAACAAAACAAGTTACTGTTTTGAAAACAATCTATTCACCATAAGACAGGGCGACAAGATAGTCTTTGAAATGTCAAAAGACGAGATAGACACCATCTTTGAGGGTACATTATTGTTTACCCCACAGGACTATCTTTTGAAAGGTCAGGAGATATTTATTGATGCGTGTAGTGTTGTCGGATAACGGTCAAGTGTATGAGTAGTGTGGTTTACACATACATTCAATTTAAGAACAAAATTTATACAACGGAGCGTAAAACCCATCCATCGTTTTTACGTGGATGGGTAGTTCACTAACCACATTACTTATACACTTTGTTATAGGTATGTAAAATTTACGGATATGAGAAACGATGAAGAAATTAAAACAATAAAACAAGAGTTGCTTGAAAAATACAACATTAACACTGATAGAGATTTAATTAAGCAACTCGGAATACAAGACGAAGACAAAAGCAAGTTGTTTGCTTGGATAAGATACCAATGCGCTTATTCTTACAGAGAAGGTTTTGATAACGGACAAGACGAACTTAAAGAACAACTTGCTGACTTATTAAGACCACGAAGGTAGTAAATTTTATTACCTATAACGGAATGACGGTTGCTTTAGTTATTAATTAAAAAAACAAAATATATGAAAACAGCAAAAGAAATATTAACAAAATACTCAGACGGGGATTATACACAATATCAAGGGTATGAAAATATATTACTTGCAATGAAAGAATATGCAGAACAGTTCAAATTAAAGCAACCGCTTGTTATGCCTTCGTTGCTTGCTGCTGGTAAATTAGCACTTATAGCAAGATTGGTAACAAAATCCAACGCAAAGAATTTAAGTCAAAGGATTGAGCAAATGGAATCCGCCTTAGACGCTTATGACAATGAAATAATGTCAATTAGCAATGAGG
>JAKLIM010000025.1 GCA_022709605.1 Bacteroidota bacterium
CAAAAAGATTTTCAATCTGAATTTAAAAATGTAGTTATCGACGACGATAATATCAATTTTGGACTGACGATAAATTCGGTAGGTTACAAATCTATTTTGCCTGATGAAAAAATTGCTTTGTCAAATAAAATAAAAGATTTTAAATATCAGTATAAAAAAGGAAAGGTATCGGACGAGTTTAAACTAATTTACATTACAAAAGGTGTTGGTTTTGTTTGTTTCGATGGTTCTGACGAAATTGAAATTTCGAAAGGAAAAATATTGCTTATCAATCCAAATCAGAAATACACGTATTATCACCTTTCGGAAACAGAATGGAAAGAGTATTTTATTCGGTTCGAAACTGATACAGCTTACAGTTTGCTGATACGTAAGTTTTTCCCGGTCGACAATTCAATTATAGATATTGGGTTTAACGAAGAGTTGGTAAAGCTTTTCCACCGCGCTATCGATGTGGTTCAAAACGGGTTAAAGTCATCGCAGGTATATTTGTCGGGCATGTTATTTCATGTGTTGGGTCTTATTATTTCCGAATCGAAAAATAAAACACTCGAAAAAAAGGAAACACAAAAGATTGAACAGGCAAAAATAATCATGACCGAAAATCTTTTTCAGGATGCGTCGCTTCAGGAAATTGCATCCAAACTGAACATGAGTTATACTTTGTTTCGGAAAAATTTTAAAAAGTACACCGGCGAAGCTCCGGCTAAATATTTCAATGATTTACGCCTGAATAAAGCCAAACAATTGCTGTTGGAAACGTCCTATTCGATAAAGGAAATTTCGTTCATGTTACAATTTACCAGCAACGAACATTTTTCCACGAGTTTTAAAAAAACAACCGGATTGGCTCCTAAAGATTTCAGATTGAAAGAGCTTAAACAGGTACGTAACATATCTGAATAACAAATTGATTAATAAATTAATAAAAATAAAAATATGAAAGCAGGAATTATTGATGGTGACGTTTTGACATCCGGAACGAACCACGGCAAAGAAAAAACAGGTCGTTTGCAGGGAGAAAATCCTAAAATTGGCATCCGACCAACGATTGATGGACGTCAGGGAGGTGTTCGCGAATCGCTCGAAGCACAAACAATGAACATGGCCGTAAATTTGGCCGGTTTTATCAGTGCCAATCTTAAATACAGCGACGGCACGCCTGTTCAGTGCGTTATTGCCGACACAACCATCGGTCGTGTTGATGAAGCCGCAGCTTGTGCCGAGAAATTCAAACTTTCGGGGGTAGGCGCTACAATTACTGTGACGCCATGCTGGTGCTACGGCAGCGAAACCATTGATATGGATCCTTCAATGCCAAAAGCGGTTTGGGGATTCAACGGCACCGAACGTCCGGGAGCTGTTTATTTGGCTGCTGCTTTGGCGGGTCATAATCAGAAAGGCTTACCTGCATTTGGTATTTATGGTCGTGATGTTCAGGATGGTGGCGACAACACAATTCCAGCCGATGTGCAGGAAAAAATCATACGCTTTGTCAAAGCAGCTGTAGCAGTTTCAACACTGAAAGGAAAATCGTATTTGTCAATCGGTTCAGTTTCGATGGGTATAGCCGGTTCTATTGTTGATGCCAATTTTTTCCAGGAATATTTAGGAATGCGCAACGAATATGTTGACATGAGTGAAATTCTGCGCCGTGTGCAATTAAACATCTTCGATCCCGAAGAATTCAATAAGGCAATGAATTGGACTACAACAAATTGCAAAGCAAATGAAGGCGAAGATACCAACGATGAAGATAAAAAGAAATCGCGCGAAAAGCTAGACGAAGAATGGGAATTTGTTGTGAAAATGACCATTATAATTCGTGATTTAATGATTGGCAATCCTAAACTCCGTGCATTGGGATTTGGTGAAGAAGCGTTGGGGCACAATGCAATTGCATCCGGATTTCAGGGCCAACGTCAATGGACTGATTTTATGCCCAACGGCGATTTTTCAGAAGCCATTCTGAATACGTCATTTGACTGGAACGGAATTCGCGAAGCATTTGTGGTAGCAACCGAAAACGATTCGTTGAATGGTGTTGCCATGTTGTTTGGAAAACTATTGACCAATACAGCTCAGGTATTTGCCGATGTGCGTACTTACTGGAGTCCCGAAGCTGTTGAGCGCGTTACCGGTCACAAACTTGAAGGATTGGGTGCCAAAGGTTTGATTCACCTGATCAACTCGGGCTCTGCTGCATTGGACGGAAGTGGTCAGCAAACAGTTGACGGACAGCCTGCAATGAAACCATTTTGGGAAATAACCGAAGAAGAAGTTCAGAAAACGCTTGACGCAACAACCTGGTATCCAGCCGATGGTGGCTATTTTCGTGGTGGTGGCTATTCTTCAAAATTCATTACAAAAGGCGGCATGCCTGTTACTATGGCACGTATTAACCTCATCAAAGGCCTCGGACCAGTGTTGCAGTTAGCCGAAGGTTGGACAGTTGAAATTCCAGCCGAAGTGCATAATGTACTTGATGAACGCACCAACAAAACATGGCCAACGACATGGTTTGCCCCTCGCCTCACAGGAAAAGGTAATTTCGCTGATGTATATTCAGTTATGAATAATTGGGGTGCAAATCATGGTGCTTTCAGTTACGGTCATATTGGGGCCGATTTAATTACATTGGCTTCTATGCTTCGAATTCCGGTTTGCATGCACAATGTAGATGAAGCTAAAATATTCCGTCCAAGTGCCTGGGCTGCTTTCGGAATGGATGCCGAAGGTTCCGATTATCGTGCTTGCCAAACCTATGGTGCATTATATAAATAATTGTATTATAAGTATTTAATCGATTTATAAAAGAATGTTTGATACTAAAAAAGAATCAAACATTCTTTTTTTATTCGGGTCAACTGAAAACAATTCTTTGTCACGAAGCGGCGAAATTTAAATCTAAGTGGAAGCAAAACCCAAATGGAATAATAAAATAAACATTTGTACTGATAAACTATAATCAATGAAGCATATACATTAGCGAAGCATTAATGTTTTATTTAACCCTTAAATAATAATTCAAGAACAAAAAGTGTAAAATTTTGATTTAAATTAGAATAAAATAGTTATTTTTGCAAGCTGATTTAAAAGAAACATATAGATCTATATTAGTTATATAGCAACTTAATATTAGATTTGACTTATTTAGATTGGTATAATTATTTAATTCTATTATCAAAAAAATGAAAAACAAGTACAAAGATTTAATTGAACAATCGTTTGAGTTTCCTAATGATGAATTCGATGTAGTTGAAAATGAACTTGAATGGTTTGATGTGCCGTTAATGGACATTATTAAACAATACGGAACACCGCTACGTATATCGTATTTGCCTAAAATAGGCCAAAACATACAAAAAGCGAGGCGCATGTTTAACGTTGCAATGGCCAAAGTTGATTACACCGGCGATTATAATTATTGCTATTGTACCAAAAGTTCACACTTCTCTTTTGTAATGGAAGAAGTAATTAAATATGGCGTACATATCGAAACTTCATCGGCATTCGACATCAATATAATCGAATCTTTAAACGAACAGGGCCTATTTAAGAAAGATACTTTTGTTATATGTAATGGATTTAAACGCCCCCAATATGTAGAGAATATACAAAATCTGATTAAAGAAAATTATACCAATGTAATTCCGATACTTGATAATAAATTTGAACTTGATTTGCTCCTGAAGGACTTTGAAACTCCTTTTAATGTTGGTATCCGTATTGCAGCTGAAGAAGAACCTAAGTTTGATTTTTACACCTCGAGATTGGGTATTCGCTACAACGACATAATACCTTATTACACCAAGCATATTGCATCCAACCCTCAGGTGGGACTGAAAATGTTGCATTTCTTTATCAATACAGGTGTAAAAGACACTGCATACTACTGGAATGAGTTGAACAAAGCGGTGAATCTCTATTGTGAATTGAAAAAGAAATGTCCCGAGTTGGACAGTTTGAATATTGGCGGAGGATTTCCTATTCAAACTCACTTGGATATGACGTACGATTACGAATATATGGCTGAAGAAATTGTGGCACAAATAAAAACCATTTGTACTCAATACAGAGTTCCTGAACCCAATATTTTTACTGAGTTTGGTTCGTACACGGTAGGCGAAAGCGGAGCCATGCTTTATTCCATTGTAAACCAGAAAAAACAGAACGACAGGGAGTTATGGAATATGATTGATAGTTCGTTTATGACAACTTTACCGGATACGTGGGCTATTAATCAGCGTTATGTTTTTTTGGCCATCAATAACTGGGATTCGGAATACGAACGGGTGAACTTAGGTGGTTTAACTTGCGATAGCGAAGATTTTTACAATGCCGAAGTTCATTCAAATGCCATTTTTATGCCTAAAATGCAAGAAGATCGGGAACAATATATCGGGTTTTTCCATACCGGTGCTTATCAGGAATCGCTCAGTGGTTTTGGCGGAATTCAGCACTGCCTGATTCCGGCACCCAAACTTGTTATCATCGACAAGGACGAAGATGGTGAATATTATACCAAACTTTTTGCTAAAGAGCAGAGTTATAAATCGATGATGAAAATTCTCGGTTACTAATAATTAATTTTAAAATCCCTTCTTTTTAAATGAAAGAAGGGATTTTTTTTCAAAACAAAACAGTACCTCACCTTGCTTTTGTATTTGGATTTGAAGTTTCTCCTTTAATGACAGATTATTCTACATTTTTATAAATTACATCTTATATATTTGCAAACTCAAAAGAATGTAGTTTAAATGCTTTTGTCAACACTAAAATAACAAAATCAAAATATCATGAAAAAATTATTACTAACACTTTTATTGGTGGCTGGTTTAACACATTTTGTCCATTCGCAGAGTGGATATGCATTAAGTCTTCCGGGAGGAACAGGCGCAACTTCTACCAGTAGTTTGGCAATTCCGGCACTCAACACAATTATTAATGCGTTCCCATTCACCGTTGAAATGTGGGTAAAACCTAATGCCTACGTTTCCTATGGTGGTTTTTGGGTGGACAGATCGGGCAGTATTAACAGTGTCCAATTCGACAATAATGCATTAGCGTATCTGCGTTGCGATTTTAATGCAAATTCGCGGTTTATAACATCGCTAACCAATGCAAAACCCACCGTTGGCGCATGGAATCATATTTCAATGATAGTCAGAGCGGATTCAGTACTTATTGAATTGAACGGAACATATTATAAAACCCTCAATACGGCAACTTCATGGACAAGTACTTTTTTCAGTAATATCTCTTACGTTGGCAGTGATCCGGGAGCTGCCGGAAGAAATGTTGCGGGTTTGTACGATGAAGTTCGGATTTGGAACACAGCCCGAACTCCTGCACAGATTGAAGCTTCGAAATCAACAGTTTTAGCAGGAAATGAACCAGGACTGGTGGCATATTATAATTTCAATGCTCAAAATGCAAATGATATTACAGCAAATGCAAAAAATGCAACTTCAAACGGTGGAACATATACATTTATCCCTTCTACAGCTAACGATGCAACACTTTCAGCAATAAATCTGTCGTGTGGTGTACTTGACAAGGATTTTGCTTCAGCCACTACAACTTATACAGCTTATGTTCCTCCCACCTGTATTTCAGCGACTGTTACCGGCGTAAAATCGCAATCGGGAGCAAATCTCACCAATAGTCCGGCTGAAATAAGTGCATCAACACCAACGACAACAATGACTTGTACTTCGAGCGATGGAACTGCAACAAAAAACTACACAGTAAATTATTCAAAAACAACCATTAATGACTGGGATGCAAATGGTGCGACAGGTAATCGTTCCTATTCCAATTTATGGGGATGGAATTGTTCCAACTCTACAACTTGCTGGAGTTTAGCCAATTCAACCGGATCAGCTTGCCGGTTCAATGATGTAACTTCGGGCTGGACATTTAACGGTGCGGCGTGGACCGGTCGGGATTTATACATTCGTTGGGATGGCGTAGGTGCGACCTCAACTTCTTCGGTATTTAGTTATCCGCTTTACCTGGAAGGCTGCCAAACTTATACCCTTAAATTCAAGTATTCGTGGGCCAATAATGCGACGGTTCCAACATTGAATGCAGCTATCGCAACAGATATAAATGGTTCGGCACCAATTGCATCCGGTGATTTTACCTGCTCCACTACCAAACAACTTTTTCAGGAAGGTACGCTTACGTTCAATCCTTCGGCTACAGGAGTTTATTATTTTACGATAAAAGCAAATACTGCCGCTTTATGTGCTGTGGCCGATCTTTCAATGTCGAAAGTAACCACTTCGTCGCTCTCAACTTCGGTTACTACTCTATCGTTTGATGATATAAATGCAACCCGTACGTTCATTATCAATGGTAATGCCTTGACCGACTCAGTGAAATTAAAAGCACCTGCCGGAATTATCCTCAGCAAATACGGTTTCTCAGCTGCCGAGGTTCAATGCGGAGCTTCAGTCACAGCCACTTATAATAAAACCACTCAGATTACAAACCAGCCTTTAACTGTTGCAAGTGGATCTTCATTTACACAGATTATTACTATTTCAGGTATATCGGGCGATGTAACATGCTATACTCCGCTTTATGCCGATAAAGTCAATTTAATGATTGATCCTTTTATCAATAATATTGCTAATTTTTCAGGTTGGGGTACTTTCGGAACTGATACAAATGCCGGCGTTCCGTTTTGCGGTGCGAGTTGCGGAAAAATAACTACCTCCGGATCATTGGATTATAATCTTACACTGAAACCCTACACCAAATACAGAATGCGTGCCATGGTAAAATCGGTGGGCGGAACTTTCCAGTTGGGAGTTGCCAAATATGATGGTAGCGCAGCCGATGTTGTCAATGTTTTTGATACGCAGGGAGTTTGGAGCTGTGTAGAATTGAACTTCAATACAGGTGCTACTGTAACCGGTGCATTGACATTTTTCAACAATTATCAAAAAACAGGCACAACAGGTTATATTGATAATTGGGAATTATACGAAGTAGGCACAATTGAAGGTTCTTCCGCTGATATTTCGTTGGATCAAATTTCGGAATCAGACGTAAAATCCACCCTCCGCGAAATGCTTTCTAAACATTTACCTTATGCAGAGAGTCAGTACAAAGCTGCCGGATATTTTGGTAATGGACAAAGTGTTGAACACGGTGCACGTACCAATGCCGATTATGCATTGGTGTATTCATTTATTTATAAAAAAGCTCAAGATCAATCTTTGCCTAACGGGTTGTCTTTCGAAACAGTTAAACAACATGCATTGGCCGCTATTCGATACTCATACAAAACACACACTGCAAACAAAGTAATTCAATGTACCAACGGTGTTTATTGGGGATTGGTTTGGGAATCGGCCATGTGGTGCACTTCAACGGCTTACGCCTCATGGCTTATGTGGGACGACCTGACAGCAACTGATAAAGCGTATATAAAAGCAATGGTGATGGCCGAAGCGAACTACAAATTATCGACACCCATAACCAATGCAGTAAATTCAGATACAAAAGCAGAAGAAAACGGTTGGGATACGAATATACTTGCTATTGTTTCAGCTATGTTTCCCGAGGAAAAAAATGCTGAAGCCTGGACGTACCGATGCAAACAATATGCAATGAATACCTACAGTACTGGTTCTGATTTGTACAATTATAAAGTAACGGATGGGAAATATGTGCGTGACTGGCATATTGGTGCAAATCTTTTTCCGGATTATGCCCTCGAAAATCATAATTTTTTCCATACTTCTTATTTAAATGTTCCTATTCAGGAATTATCTGAATCATTATTAGCATACAAAGCAGTTCAAAATCAGACGAATCCTGTATTTCAAATTCCTCAATCATTGAAACATAATGTGTGGAATGTGTGGAACTCTATGTTGAAAGAATTTATTCTCCCCGATGGTATATTGGCTATGCCGAACGGAAATGACTGGTCGATGTATATTTACGATGAACTGGGAACTTATTCGGCACTGGCGGCCATTTATCGTGATCCGGATGCTTTGATGCTTGAAAGCATGGTGTTGCAGTGGGCTAAAATTCGTCAGGCAACTACATCAGATGGATCATTTCTTTTAAATCCGGATGTAGCCGAAAGACGTATGGCTGTTACCGCCCGCCGACTAGTTTTTGCTCATTTGTATCACGATTATTTCCCAACCACGGATATGGTTGCCACTAAATGGAGCGATTTCAGCTCAGCCCATGAAACAACCAAATATCTGCCATACAGCGGCATTATCCGAAGTAATAATAAGGATCGTTACACTACTTTTTCGTGGTTTCAGTCGGCTGATGCTTCCTATAAATCGTATATGGGCATGGTTTCGCCTAATTCGCCCAATTTCAGCAATATTGTATTTCCATACAAATCTGTAAATACAGGTAACTTTACAGGATATATCGATGTAAGCGGCTATACCCGAAATGCTTCATTTGTTTCAAGCACTTTTGCTATGTATCCCAAAAGCTTCTCTACTACCGGTCGACTAAGCGTTACCGGCGGCAGTGTCAACAAATACCTGTCATTTTATTCAACACCTGGTAATGCTGTTATTTATCACGAAGATATGACCGGAGCTGTAGCAGGCACGATGACAAAAGATGGCGGTTTATTACTCGGAATTACGACGGATGTATTGACAAAAGTTTCGAGAACGCTATACGGTGAAACAGGTAGTGTTTCGTCGAACGGAGATGGATTAAGCACGTTGAGCGGCAATTGGGTGAATGTGGATAATGTGCTGGGAATGGTTGTTGACGGTGGTAGCGGAATTGCATTCGGCGAAAAAGAACTGGTCACATCGGTTTCGGTTTCGAAATTGTATGGTTCTTATTCTTCAGCTTCCAAAGCATTTACTTCGGGCGAAACTTTCTCTTCTCGCTCGGCCATTGTATATTCGGGAGTCAATTCTTCAACGACACAATCATTGGCTTCTAAAGCAAAATATCCGGCTGTGGCTACCGGTTGGAAAGCTACAGCAGCTGAAGATCCGGATGGAAAAAGATATTTGCTGATGTCGAATTTCAGATCAACTGTTTCGTCGCCGGTAACATTATCATTTCCGCAAGGCGCACCGGTGTTCGATCGGGTTACAACCATAAACGGAACAAGTGGTACTGCCACATTTAATACCATGACAAATACTGCATCGGTAAACGAACTTTATATATACGTTGATGCCGGAACTGCAACTTTGAAAGCCGTTCAGGGCGAAAACCCGTATTCGGTTTATATTAAAAATGAAAATGCTTCGGCTACTACAGCCATTGTATCTATTTGGTCGAACGGAAGTTACCAGACATTGAGCACAAATATCCCGGCCAATAATTGTCAGTTGGTTCAGGTCAGCAATACCGTTTTAACATCACAAAATGCTACTTTCCCCGAGGGTTATCGTAATGTGAGTCGTGGAAAACATGTGATTGCCGATGATCAATGGCCCGAAAATTTCCCATACTCAGTTATTGATGAAATTGACAGCACGTATTACAAATCGCTCACTTTACCCACGGTTTCGAGTCCTAAAAATGTAACCATCAGGCTGTGGAGTCTTAATGCATGTAATAAAGTGAATATAAAATCGGTTGCAGGTATTGGTCCAAAAGATATCAACATTCAGGTTTCGAATGATGGCAATACGTTTACAACCGTTGCTTCAACCCAGTTATCCGATTCGAATGATTGGCAAACCGTGAATTTTCCTGAATCGGATGCTAAATATTTCCGTATCAGAGTAACTTCATCGTATGGCACTCAACATGTGGGCATCAATGAAATTCAGCTTTTCGGCTATCCTAAATAAATGTTTGTTGAACGAATTAATAGAGAAAAATGAAAAAACATATAGTTATATGCCTGTTATTTTTGGGGCTACAAGCAAAAGCACAAATTGAAACAACCGATTTTACTGAAGTTACCGGAAGTAGTTTCACGATGGGAAACTCGTCGTACACGCGCGAATCGCCGGTAAGAACCATTACTGTTTCCACATTTTACATGACCAAAAACGCAGTAACAAATGCGCAATATGCTTCTTTCCTTAATCAATACGGAAGTCAGACAGTAAAAGCAGGCGAATATGCAGGTAAAACCCTGTTCGTAACCGATAGTTGGGGAATAGCCAACGATAACGGCACATGGAAAGCCGCAACAGGATATGAAAATTATCCGGCAATAAAAATTACCTGGTACGGCGCTAATGAATTTTGTAAATACTATAACGGACGCTTGCCAACCGAAGCAGAATGGGAATATGCAGCAAAAGGAGGTAAAAATAAAAACGCATTTACTTACAGTGGAAGCAACACGGCTACAGCGGTTGCCTGGTTTTACGATAATTCCGGTCATACAAACAAAGCAGTAGGCACTAAAACGGCCAATTCGATCGGTTTATTCGACATGAGTGGAAATGTTTATCAATGGTGCTCCGACTGGTTTGGACGATACAACGATGTAAACACAAGCGGAGGTACCGACACTTCAGGACCAGAAACGGGTGTTTCGAAAGTAATTCGCGGAGGTTACCGTTCGTTGGGTACAACCGATTTGCATCTCACGCATCGCGAAAGTTTATCGCCCGACGAAAGTGCAAATTTTGTTGGATTCAGGATGGTAAAAAGTACCCTTACTACTGTAGCGTCCGATTATTTGAACGAAATAAAAGTGTATCCAAACCCTGTAACCGATATTCTCAGGATAGATGCACCGGATGAAATTAAAAATGTGGAGATAATTGATGTGAATGGCAGAAAAATATTCATCTCAACCGGAAATAAAAAAGAATTCCAATTGAAAGATTATGCCGCCGGTATCTATTTTGTGAAAATTGATACATCATCAAAAACTGAAATTCAGAAAATCAGGATTGAGAATAATTAAAATTTTTCACTCAATAAATAATTTTAATAACCAGCAAATAAAATACTTACAAGAAAATAATGTTGTATTATTATTAGCGATCAAAGAAAAAGAAGAGCGCGGTTGAATTATGATCATTGAATTGTCAGAAAATTTTCTAAATACCAAAACTTAGCTGTTTAATGCTTCTGAAAATTTCTGAAGCACAAAACAGAGCCGCATAGCCCTTCTGAAAATTTCTGAAGCATTAAACACGGATGCATAGCCCTTCTGAAAATTTCTGAAGCATAAAACACGGACGCTTGGACCTTCTGAAAATTTCTTAAGCACAAAACAGAGCCGCATAGCCCTTCTGAAATTTTCTGAAGCATTAAACACGGATGCTTGGACCTTCTGAAAATTTCTTTAGCATTAAACAGGGATGCTTGGTGTCTCAGAAAACCAAATAGCTTTGATTAGCAGCATTTTAATCAGATTAATCTGCTATCGGCAGTAAACCAACGTTCCGACTGTATCGGAAGAGGGTAATTGAAAATTACGATCACTCCACTTTCTTATTATAAGAACCCAAAGATCAGCGAATTTAATTGTAATCCGCTTACTTTCAAATGAAAATAATATTTTATATTTGCAAAAGTTATTGATTCTGGGTATAGGATTAATACCCAGAAAGCTTTAGGGGAATCATACATTAAGACGGGAGAAAACAATTTCCGTCATTTGTACATTTAATCAGCATAACAAGCTGGACTGATGATCATTTCCAAATGAATTCAATACTGAAATTTACAATGTTTGTTCTTCTGGTAAAGCTTTTGAAATTTATTATTAGAAAATTGTAATATGAAAAAAAATATAATTCGGATCACAATTATTTTTATAATTATTGTTGGAGGATTTATTACCTATGAATTATATTTAAAACGGACACCTGAAAAAATATTGTTAAGTCAATTCGGAATTAGTTTAAAGGGTTATAACTATTCGATAATTTCAAATAAAGAACAATGGGATTATAATGGTGATGGTTATTGTTTAATTTTAATAGATCTGGCAAAATTTAGACCTGATGACTTTAAAAACATTGTTAACCCTAACTTCTTAAAGCTACCTATAATCGATAAAATTGAAACTAACGAAATACCAGAATTTTATCTAAAAGGTCAAAACGGTTATTATCTTTTAGAATTAGAGAAAGAAGATTCCCATGATTTTAAAATATTTATAATAAATACTGATACAAAAAAAGCAATTTTATATTATCAAATTATGTGATATAATCAGTCTTGTAGTAGAATAATACATCACAATTGGATAGATTAAAACTCATCTATAAACAAGAGAATCTGTACTTTTATTTAGCATTTCCAAAAAAGACAACAATAATAAAAAGTATCAAAAATGGAAAAAGGAATAATTTATATAGTCGGTTTTATAATAATATTTGGTATTATTATTTTTGTTGTTTTTACTTTAATAGAAAAAACCTTGTAAAAAGAAAACTTAAAAAAGCAGTTGGGCTGAAGATTTATAATTTCAAAAACGGAGATATTGCCAAGGTTGCAGGGAAAGTGGAATTAGTTGGCGAGCCTCTTATTGCGCCATTGTCGGGTCGTAAATGTGCTCATTATCAAGTATTAGTGGAGGAATTAGTATCTACAGGTAAAAGTTCGCATTGGCACACTTTAATAAAGGATGAAAAAGTTGTGAAATTCGTTATCAGAGATGGCCGTTACAGTGCATTCGTAAACTACGGAGAGATTAAAAGTTACCTCGTCGAAGACAGGTTATATAAATCGGGATTCAGACATGATGCAACCCCTGAATTGGAACAATATCTTTACAATCATGGAAGAAAAAGTGTTGGAATACTGGGGTTAAATAAAACGATTCGGTACAGGGAAGGGATACTGGAAGAAGGCGAATCGATAGCAGTTGCAGGCAGAGGCGAATGGAAAAATGCAAGTGACTTGCAATTGCCCGATTCTTACTACAAAGTATTGTTTATTGATTCTACCGGCGATGATCCTGTTTATTTGACTGATGATCCTAAAACTGTCAAAAACACATATCCGGAAATGTTTAGTTAGTGGGTTCTGATATTCCACTGAGATTATTCTCATTACTTAACTTTTTATTAATTCATTATTTTAAAATTATAAAAATCAACATCATACAGAAAAAACTTTTTATTAAAATGAAAAAAACATTGTATTTATTTTTAATTGGATTATTGCTGATTTCGTGTGATGGCAACTTTTCATATCCCGAAGAATTAACCACCAAGCAGGTTTTTAATCTGGAAGTTAAGAGTAACGAATGGGTGGAATATTCTGACACTGCCGGTTACAGGTATTATTCCCATTACATTGAAATAAATGAAATTACACACAATATTTTCACAAATGGAGCTGTAATTGCTTATTTCGATGCCGATAATCGACAACAGGTTTTACCCTACGTCCGTCATTATGGAAAAGTTGGAGGATATTTATGGACACGAACGATAGATTATGACGTTACCGAAGACGGCGTCACATTCTATGTAACCAATTCTGATTTTGAAGCTGATCCACCTGAAACAATGAATTTTAAGGTTGTGCTTTTATGGTAATACTTCTCCCATGTATGGGCGTAGTACTATGATTGAAAATGTCTTTCAAAAACTATATTTAAATACGTTTATCTTACAAAAGTAAAATTTAAATGAAGTACACACGAAACAAGTGTACTTCATTTTATGTTTTTTATTGTACCAACCATAAAATACAATCCCAAAAAAATTAAATTTCGTATCTTTGCACTTTCAATTGAACGAATAAAACAAAAATACAGAAATGAATTTCATAGAAGAACTACAATGGCGTGGAATGATTCACACCATGATGCCCGGCACGGAAGAACAATTGGCAAAAGAAATGACTGCGGCCTATGTGGGAATTGACCCTACGGCCGATTCGCTGCACATTGGGCATTTGGTGAGTGTGATGATGTTGCGCCATTTCCAGCATGCAGGTCATAAACCAATTGCTTTGGTGGGTGGTGCTACGGGTATGATTGGCGACCCTTCGGGCAAATCGGCTGAGCGTAATTTGCTTGACGAAGCTGCGTTACGTCATAACCAGGAATCGATAAAAGCGCAATTGGCTAAGTTTCTCGATTTTGAAAGTAATGCACCCAACGCCGCCGAATTAGTGAATAACTATGACTGGATGAAGGATTATTCGTTCCTCGATTTTATCCGCGATGTTGGCAAACACATCACTGTGAATTATATGATGGCTAAGGAATCGGTCAAAAAACGGTTGAGCAGCGAGTCGAGTGTGGGCATGTCTTTTACCGAATTTTCGTACCAATTGTTGCAAGGTTACGATTTTCTGTGGTTGAATCAGAATAAAAACTGCAAATTGCAAATGGGCGGTTCCGATCAATGGGGCAATATTACCACAGGAACCGAATTGATCCGCCGCAAAACTGACAGTGATGCTTTTGCATTGGTTTGCCCGTTGATTACAAAAGCTGATGGCGGCAAATTCGGTAAAACCGAAAGCGGAAATGTTTGGCTCGACAGACGTTATACTTCGCCTTACAAATTTTTTCAGTTTTGGATGAATGTAAGCGATGTGGATGCTGAGAAATACATTAAGATTTTCACTTCTATCAATAAAGAAGAAATTGATGCTCTAATTATTGAACATGCTGCAGCACCGCATTTGCGTATTTTACAAAAACGATTGGCCAAAGAAGTTACCATTTTGGTTCACTCCGAAGAAGATTATGACGCCGCTGTAGAAGCTTCCGGAATTTTATTCGGGAATGCCACTTCCGAAGCATTAAAAAAACTTGACGAGGATACTTTATTGGCCGTTTTCGATGGTGTACCTCAGTTTAAAGTTGAAAAAGCTGTTTTTGAAACCGGCGCAAAAGCCATTGATTTATTGGTTGATACTGCTGCGGTTTTCCCTTCAAAAGGCGAAATGCGCAAATTGGTTCAATCGGGTGGAGTAAGCATAAACAAAGAAAAACTCGCCAATCAGGATGAAATCATTTCAGCAGTTAATTTATTGAATAATAAATATTTGCTGGTTCAAAAAGGCAAAAAGAATTATTATTTGTTGATTGCGGAGTAATTTCAATATAGTAATATTTTCAACTTGAGCTTGTCTTAAAAGAGTTTTTTGAACGCAAATGACGCAAATTTTCACAAATATAACTGACTATAATTTGGATATTTTGCAAAAATAAAAACAATTTATTATTTGAATAAATTTGCGTTTATTTGAGTCATTTGCGTTCTATTTAATTTTGAGACATTCTTAGTTGAATTAAACCACAACCACTTTACCCATACTTACATAACACACAAAACCGCAGGCCTCATAACCCATTTCCGCTATCAGTTTCATATAACTTTTTACCTGTAAGTTATATTTCTCCAATTCACGATCTCCGAATTTATAATCAATAACAGTTGCCAGTTTATCTTTAAAAATTACCCTGTCGGGGCGATATAATTCGCCGGTAGGAGTAAGAATGGTTGATTCATTCATCACCTGCACATCATCGGCAAACCAAACCGATGTTTCGGGTAAAGCCCAGAATTTTTCCATTTCCTGCAAAACAATCAGGCTTTCTTGGTGATTAATACGTCCTTCGCGAATCATCTCATTAACCGCTATTTCCTGATCTGATTTGCGGATAATTTTACTCAAAATGTCATGCATAATAATTCCGTAATTCAACCGGCTATCGGTCAACTGTTGATTTTCGAGCCAATAATCAAGACTTTTGTGTCGAATTTGCAAACGGTTTCCGCTGCTTACTGATGGGTATTCGCTCAGTCTTTCGTTACTTTCATCTTCATTCAAAGCTACATATTTGCAAGTTGTTGGCTCTCCGGAATTGAATGTTTTGTCCTCAATGCTAAAATTTTCCGTTAAGTTTATATTGTGCTGTGATTTAGCATTTTCAATCGTATTTACGGTGATGTTTTTATCAATATTTTGCTGAAAACTGTAAAGCATCAATCCGGCGATAGAACTTATTTTAGCAAGTTCGCCCGATTTCGATTCAGCCAACGGAGCCATGCAGATTAATTCGTGTTTTGCTCTGGTAAAAGCCACATAGGCTACATTCAGATTGTCGATATACTGATGCATCAATTCGTCAAAATAACTCCCTGCAAAAATGGAGTTACCTAATTTTGAGGAATATTCCACCGGTAATATTGGCAGTTCGTTGAAGGGTGCTTCTTTCGGTTCGCACCAAAGCACATTTCTGAAATAACCTGATTTTTTTTCTATTTCCCATTCACAAAAAGGGATTATTACCACTTTAAAATCAAGCCCTTTCGATTTATGAATGGTCATTATCCGAAACGCTTCAGGATTTTCAGGCGTCGAAATACACTGTTTTATCCCGGTTTTATCCCACCATTTTACAAAACCATATAAATCGGTAGTTTTGCCGGTTGTAAATTTAAATACGACATCCTGAAATGCCTGTACAAAAACTGCCTGATTAAGCCAGGAACCCACATTGAACAATGAGATAAGCTGTTCCACAATTTCGTACAGCGAGTTATGTTTCAGGGTATTTAATTTTTCTTTTTCAATGGCACTGAAAAGCAAATACAATCCGTCCGTATTCACACCCGAAAAACAGGCGTTTAAAGCGTCCTTTTCGGCAAGTCCAAGCATAGCCCGGGCATATTCGTAGTTCACAATGGTTTGTTGAATAGTGTCGGCAGGTTGAATCATTAGCTTCAAAATACCCAGTATAAAACGCACCGAAGAAGCCGATGCAATAAGCAATCCTTCATTTCCCATGATATCGTAACTGCAACCCGGTTTGGCATCTCCGGTCGTCTTATAAGTCAGCAATTTTTGAGTTACAAGTTGTGCTTCATCATTCTTTTTGACTAAAATAGCCACATCACAAGGTCGAAAACCACGACTTTGTAAATCTTCGAGTAAGGCAGGCAAGCGATTCAGACTTTCTGTTTTCCAACCTTCATCATTTTCATCCTTTTCAATAAAAGTAACGTTCACCCGACCAACACCTGCATTTGCAGAAGTTTTCTGGTGCAATTGCCCATAAGCATGATCGATGCGATGAGTCAGCGTTTCGAGTTCAGGGTAAACCGGCAACACAGGTTGAATGCTCTGGTTCAACTTCTGTTGAAGCAAAGTGGCGGCACAACGGAAAAACTCGTTGTTAAATTCAACAATATTCCGGTCGCTTCGCCAGTTGGTGTCCAGATTTTCTTCGTGTAATTGTTCGGATCGGAAATCGGCGGTTACTTTTTCGTCGAGTAATTTCCAGTCAGAATTTCGCCAGCGGTAAATGCTTTGCTTCACATCGCCTACCACTAAGTTAAATTTACCTGATGACAAACTGTTAGAAATCAGCGGATAGAAATTTTTCCATTGCAAAACCGAAGTGTCCTGAAACTCATCAATCATAAAATGTTCGGTGTGAATACCCGTTTTTTCATAAACAAAAGGTGTATCACTGTTGTCGATAATGCGGTTGAGCAACATATTGGCATCCGAAATAAGCATGGAATTTTGCTCGCCGGTCAACTTTTTAATTTGTAGCGCCAGGTCGGATAAAATACCAAGCGTATTGATGTGTTTCTGAATAATTAAAGCAGAGTTGTAATATACAATATCAACCTCAAACATTTCTTTTAATAATTGCATTTTCTGCTGCAACCCATTAAAATAGGCATTTTCGATAGAGGCAACGGTAATTTTTGGCGTTGATTTGGAATAACAATTTCCAATATCGTCAACCATAGCCAGAAAAGTATCCTTCATTTCGAATGTACCTTTCAGCAATTTATCCAGGATTTTCATTGGCGAACGTGAACCACCTTTGAAACTTTCGGTTGTCAAATCATAGGTTTGTAAAATATTGAGCGCCTCTGAGGCTACCATTTTTACTTTTTCCTCAAAGTCCTTTTCAATTTTTCTTAATTTAGCCCTGTAACCCATCAAAAAGTCGTGGTTGTGGAGTTTCTGACTTATATCTTCTGCTTTGTTCTGATAATTCTCCTTGAATATTTCCTTACCTAAATCTTCGATACTTCGTCGCGGATTCCAGTTTTCGGAATTTTCGACCCGGTCTTCGGCAAATTGGGTAAGCCAGTTAAGCAATTGCCTGTTTTCACTTTTCGACAAATCGAGAAACATATTATCCATTGATTG
>JAKLIM010000250.1 GCA_022709605.1 Bacteroidota bacterium
TATACCCTAAAAATGTAGCAATCACAATTGTATATGCAATTTTTAACCATGAAAGAGTCTCAATTGATGTAAAATCGGTTTCAAACAATGCCTGTTGACAAAAAGGAAATGATTGGAGCGCCCCAAAAAGAAACATCCATTTCATCGATGTAATGGGCGAATATTTTGAAATCAAATTTTTAAAAATTGTTATATACAATGAAAATGAAATTACGCCTACCAGAACAACTAGGTTTCCTGTAAAATTTCCTGATCCTACCTGATTTCCATGGCTACTGAAAATAAGCACCAAAGCCCCCGACGCACCCACAATTACACCTATTGCTTTCATCAAAGTAATCGGTTCCTTGATAAATAAAGCGGCGAAAATCATACTGAGTATGGGTAACAATGTAACAACAATCGAAGCATCGATTGGAGTTGTCATTGATAATCCAACAATAAATGGAATTTGATTCGAAGTGATAGCGAAAATTGCAGCTAAAAAAAACAAGAAAATATCTTTTAACGGAACATTTTCTTTTTTCACAAAAAGAGAAGCAGCCCAAAAAAGTATCAAACCTCCTGCTATGCGTAAGAAAGTCAATACGTACGGATCAATAATTTCGGGTATTATTGACCGTGAAAGTGGATTGTTCAGCCCGAAAAATATATTCGCAGCAAAAATTGCAATATGTCCTGTAAATTTCTTGTTTGCCATAACCGGGAACAAAGATAGTTTATAATTTTGAAGTGATTTTATTGTTTTTTTCAAAAACAGGCATTTCACGACAGATTTAACTCATAAACAATAAGAACTTATTGGGAAAAAATTTGCACATTTCATGAATAGTGTTTAGTTTTGTACACAAACCAAATTCGCATTGCCATGAAACTTGATCCCAAAACTCAACATTCACTTTTTCCTGAAGAAAGTTTGCTCCGTGAAATTGCTCGTCAATCGCATTTATCAATAGGATTACCAAAAGAAAATGCAGAAGTGGAAACACGCCTGGCATTGACACCCGAAGGTGTAGCCATTGTTACCGAAGAAGGTCACAATGTATTTGTACAGCGTGGAGCCGGCGAACCAATGTCTTATTCAGACCTACAATACAGCGAAGCAGGTGCTATTCTTGTTGATTCGCCGACAGATGTTTTCAATGCCAATATTGTAATGAAAATTGCACCACCAACCATCCAGGAACTACATTTAATGCGTCCCAATTCATCAATATTTTCAATGTTACAATTAAGCAATTTATCGGCTGAATGTATCAGATTAATGATGAAGAAAAAAATAAATGCCTTTGCTTATGAATTAATAAAAGATGAACAAAAAGCTTTTCCGGTTGTAAGTTCAATTTCTGAAATTGAAGGAATTACAGCCATTGCGATAGCCTCAGAATTAATGAGCAACGAGCACGGCGGTAAAGGCTTACTACTTGGCGGTGTTGCAGGAGTTACACCTACCGAAGTTGTGATTCTGGGCGCCGGAATTACCGGTACAGTTGCTGCGCGTTCGGCTTTAGCATTGGGAGCTCAGGTTAAGATTTTTGATCATGATATTAATAAATTACGCAAAATTCAACACTATCTTGGACAACAGGTTTTCACATCCGTAATTCATCCCAACGTATTAATCAGAGCGCTGGCATCGGCTGATGCTGTCATTGGAAATCTCAGGTATATAAATGGTTCTGAAAGATTTATGGTTTCTGAAGATTTGGTAAAAACAATGAAACAGGGTGCGATAATTATCGATATGAGCGTTGATCAGGGTGGATGTTTTGAAACTTCAGAATGCAGATCTCTGAAAAATCCAACATTCGAGCGATTTGGAATTATACATTATTGTGTTCCAAATTTATCAGCCCGTGTTGCACGAACTACATCGATGGCATTGAGTAATATTTTTGCTCCAATGATAATAAAAATAGGCCATTCGGGAAGTGTAAAATCGGCCATTGCCGAAAGTTCAGGTTTTCGGAATGGTGCATTTATTTACAGTGGCGTGTTAGTCAACAGGTTAATAGGTTCGTACTATGGAATTCCATCCAATGAAATTAGTTTATTATTAGCCGGTTATTAATTTTTAAAAATCTGTTTCAATTTAATATCTTACTTTTTCAAAAAAAATTTATCTTTGTACAAATGCTTAAGCCCTTATGCCAGAAGAAACAAAACTAATACAAATATCTGAGGATGAATTAATTCAAATTGAATTTGATGCCTTGTTGAATGATTATCTGAACTCAAACCACCGCAAAAAAGTTGAGCTGATAACCAAAGCATTTAACTTTGCCAATACTGCACATAAAGGGATTAGACGGCGCGATGGACAACCGTATATAATGCACCCACTTGCAGTAGCGCGAATTGTATCAACAGAAATTGGCATGGGTTCCACTTCAATTTGTGCTGCGCTTTTGCACGATGTGGTTGAAGATACCGACTATACGGTTGAAGATATTGAAAATCTTTTCGGAGCTAAAATAGCACAGATTGTAAATGGTTTGACAAAAATATCGGGTGGCGTATTTGCTGTAGAAGCATCGAAACAAGCCGAAAATATGCGAAGATTGCTGCTAACCATGTCCGAAGATATAAGGGTAATCCTTATAAAAATAGCAGACAGGCTACACAATATGCGAACTTTAGGTTCGATGCCTGCTGCTAAACAATATAAAATTGCAGGTGAAACTCAATTTATTTATGCCCCTCTTGCACACAGACTCGGGTTGTTTCGCATCAAAACCGAACTTGAAAATCTAAGTTTTAAATATGAACATCCTGATACATTCAAACAGATTGAAGATTTACTGGCTGTCGACAAAGACAAACGTGACACTTTTTACAAAGAATTTACTGCACCTATCAAGCAGAAACTTTCTGAAATGGGATACGATTTCTTTTTGAAAGAACGCATAAAATCAGTGTATTCAGTTTGGAATAAAATGAATATACGTAATATACCTTTCGAAGAAGTTTATGATATTCTGGCTCTGCGTATTATTTTTACTCCCCGCGAAGGCATCAGCGAAAAAGACCAATGCTGGATGCTATATTCCGCAATTACAAACATTTACCGCCCGCATCCCGAGCGTATTCGCGACTGGGTAAGTACTCCAAAAGCCAATGGATACGAGGCATTGCATGTTACAGTAATGGGTCAGGGCGGAAAATGGGTAGAAATTCAGATACGAAGTGACAGGATGAACGATATTGCTGAAAAGGGATTGGCAGCGCATTGGAAATACAAATCCAGCGAATCTGAAGTTTCGGAACTAGATAAATGGATGAAAACCATTAAAGAAATTCTTGAAAATCCTGAGCCAAATGCCATTGACTTTATTGATACTTTTAAATTAAATCTTTTTGCTTCGGAGATTTTTGTTTTCACTCCAAAAGGCGAAATAAAAACAATTGCACACGGCTCCACAGCACTTGATTTTGCTTTCTCGCTCCACTCCGATCTGGGTATGCATTGCATTGGAGCAAAAGTAAATCACAAACTGGTTCCACTAAGTTACAAACTAAATAGTGGTGATCAGATTGAAATTCTGACCTCCAAAAAACAAACTCCACAGCCCGAATGGATTGAATTTGTATCGACCGCCCGAGCTAAAACAAAATTAAAAACTCATTTTAAAAAAGAAGAAAAAAATTTGATAATTGATGGTCAGAAAAAAATTGAAGAAATACTAGCCACAATTCATCTAAAACCTGAGAACGAAATAATGGTTCGAATTTTGAATCATTACAATTATAATCAGCGTAATGCACTATACTTGCAAGCTGGAAAAAACGCATTAAATTTAGATGAAATTAAATTAATTCTTAAACCAAAATCTACCAGTGTTTTTGGTAAATTTCTGAAAATCCCTTTTGTAGGTGGAAATTCTGATAATAAAAAGCCTCAAACTGTTCCAATTGATGGAAATCCGGCAAAAATTGATCGCAAAAAAACAATTATTTTAACCGAAGAGAATGCCGGAATTACCTACAAGTTTGCGCCTTGTTGCCACCCGATTCCGGGAGATGATGTACTTGGATTTGTTGATGAAACCGAAACAATAAACATTCATAAACGACAATGTAAAATTGCAGCCAAATTAAAATCTAATTTTGGCGAAAGATTAGTTTCAGCAGAATGGGCGACACATAAAGCATTAGTTTTTGAGGAAATTCTGGAAATTAAAGGCATTGATAAAAAAGGTGTTTTGATCGAAATATTAAAAGTCATATCTGAAGGTTATAATGTGAATATCAGCAAAATAAATATTGAAACCAACGATGGTATTTTTACAGGTAGATTCAATATTTTTGTACATGATACCGAGGATATAAAGAATCTCACGATAAATATCAATAAAATTAAAGAAATCAGTTCGACTCAAAGAATCCAGATTTAAACCTCTCAGTTTTAATTATTATTTTCTCACTAAATAATTACAACTGATATTCACATTTTACATTACCGCTCGAATTTATTACTTTTGCAATCTACAATCGTGAATTCTTGGTAAACCAAGCGGCATAGCCGAGCGGTAAATGTTTCAATTGTAAATTAAGCACCGTGTCAATCAGTATATCCAATCTTTCGAAAAACTACGGCGAGCAAGCGGTATTGAACAATATCAGTTTCGAAATCGGCGAAGGAGAAGTAGTGGGTTTTCTCGGACCAAATGGTGCCGGTAAAACCACCACTATGAAAATCATTGCCGGAGCGTTAATGTATAACACTGGCTCTGTAAAGGTTTGTGGCATGGAAGTGAAAGATAACACACTACATACCAATGCATTGATTGGATATTTGCCGGAACAAAATCCACTATATCCTGAAATGTTTGTAAAAGAATACTTGCTTTTTGTTGCAGAAACACATGGAATTGGCAAAGGAAAAGTGAAATTGGTTGATGAACTGATCGATAAAGTTGGTTTGCGACCTGAGTTTCGGAAGAAGATCGGGCAACTCTCCAAAGGTTACCGCCAGCGTGTGGGGCTTGCTCAGGCATTGATTCCAAATCCCAAAGTGCTGATATTGGATGAACCCACTACCGGACTTGACCCGAATCAGTTGGAAGAAATCCGCAACCTGATTCGTGAATTGGGCAAAGACCGAACCGTGATTTTCAGTACGCACATTATGCAGGAAATCAAAGCAATATGTAATCGTGTACTGATAATTAATAAAGGGGAAATTGTGGCAGATTATCCTGATATTTCAAAAATAAATCTTTTTGATGAGAATAATTTGCAGTTTGAAGTGGAGTTTTTGAATGAAGCAGAAATTTCAGGAATTGAAAATATAACTTCAATTTCGGTAAAAGATAATAACACTTATACAATACTTGCTAGCAAAGATATTCGTGGGGAGATTTTTGATTTTGCTGTAAAAACTAAGAATAAAATACTGACATTGAAGATGGTGGAAAGATCGATGGAGGAAGTTTTCAGAAATCTGACTTTGAAATAATAGTTACATTATGTTGCACGAAAAATCAAATTCTGAAATAATTATTTATCAAACAGAAGATGGTCTGACTAAAATTCAAGTCAGACTTGATCAAAATACAGTTTGGGTTACTCAGGCTGACATGGTTGAATTATTTCAATCATCAAAAGCAAATATCAGTGAACATATTAAGCATGTTTTTGAAGATAACGAGTTACCGTCAGATGCAGTTGTTCGGAAATTCCGAACAACTGCATCTGACGGGAAAATGTATAATGTAAATTTCTATAATCTTGATGTCATTATTTCAGTAGGATATAGGGTAAAATCTCTTCGTGGTAC
>JAKLIM010000251.1 GCA_022709605.1 Bacteroidota bacterium
AATTTGGGCATAGGAATCTATATAAGAATCATCATGTATCATCAGCATATTGCGGGAATTACTTTTTCCATTTTGCATGATTCCCGCAAAACCAGTAATAATACATCCCACATCATTTCGGGCCAGCACTTCATATTTTTTAAGTAATTGTTTATAATTCTTCCATTTATCAAAAACCAATGCATTGTCGCTGCCAATCATAAGCGAAAAATGGTGTTGGGGAAAATCACTCTTAAGCTTATTCAAAGTATCGATAGTATAGGAAGGTACAGGCATGGTAAATTCAACATCTGAGGCCTTAAATTTAGGAAGTCCTTTGATAGCAAGCATCAGCATATCAAGACGTAAAAATTCGTCGATTAAATCTGACTGGTTTTTCAGTGGATTGCAGGGCGAAACCACAAACCAGACTTCATCTACAGGCATCAATTCGATCAGATGTTCTGCCAATCGAATGTGCCCGAGATGTACCGGATTGAAAGATCCAAAATAAAGTGCAATATTCATTTCAACAATTAGAAGCTTATTTATAATTTCGAACCCCAAAAATTGAACTACCGATCCGAACCATGGTACTTCCTTCTTCTATGGCTATTTTAAAATCATCCGACATTCCCATCGAAATTTCTTTAAATTCAGGTTCATTGGCGAAATATGTTGATTTCAGCGTATCAAAGAGCATTTTAAGCGTATGAAATTCCTTGCGTACCTGATTTTCATCATCTGTAAAAGTGGCCATACCCATTAATCCGCAAATATTGATATTTGAAAGTGATTTCCAAACATCGCCCTGTAGCATATCAATCAATTCACTTTCCGAAAACCCAAATTTGGTTTCTTCCTCAGCAATATGAACCTGAAGTAAACAATTTACTTTTCGATTAATTTTTGCAGCATTTTTATCAATTTCATGCAACAGTTTAATTGAATCAATGCCATGAATAAGTGAAACAAATGGAACTATAAATTTAATCTTATTCGTCTGCAAATGACCAATATAATGCCATTGTATATCTTTTGGCAATGCATCGGATTTGGCACAAAGTTCCTGCACTTTATTCTCACCAAAAACACGTTCACCGGCATTGTAAGCTTCTTGTATTGACTCAATGGGATGAACTTTTGATACACATACTAATTGCACATGTGCTGGAATATATTTACGTATTTCCTGTAAATTGGATCGAACAGTCATTTTTATTTTTTTTGAACGAAAAAAACCACTTACCTAATATTTATTCAACAGTTTTGCTGGTATCTTCATATTTATACACATCCATTATCAGCGTTTCGGTGATTGAAGCTATCTCATAATCAGCCAAAGTGCCTTTCATACCCTCTTTGAGATTTAAGAGCGCTTCACTAAAATCAGATGCCTGAATCATCATATTTACAGCGGTTCGTTTTTCAATGCCTTTTTCTTCATCCAACGTAACGTAATTTACCTTCGAACGATACCATTTATCGCCGTTTTCAACGAAAAACATTTCACCAATTCTCGCACGTTTAATATTGGCCACTGTGAATTCACCGCTAATAAATGGCTTCATTTCCTCAATAATTCTTGCTTCTGCTTCAGTAAACGACAATGCATCAACCAGATAAGCTTCATTTACCTTAATAATATTGCCTTCTCCGGCTGTTTTTTCATATTTAATCTTACACTCAAACCAGGTATTCATTTCTTGTTTTTTTGATTATTAATATTAAATTTATTATACAATTATATATGAAAATCAATAATTTAACTAACTAAAAATATCGATTTTTAATACTCACAAATATACATCCTTTTGTTAATTATATGTTCATATTATTTATCTCTTATATTTTTTTTTGTTATTAATGAAAAAAAATCTCTTAAATAAATAATACAAATATGATGATTTAATGAATATATGTTTTTTGCATATTTAAATAAATAAAGTGTAATAATTTCATTTTTAACCCTTTAAAGTATGAGAATTATTTACTTTGAAAAACCTCAAATGCAGTCTGATTGCTTCACAAATAAATATTTTTTGTACCTTTGCACCCAAAATCAGTATTATGGGGCGTATATTAGCCATTGATTACGGACAAAAACGTATAGGACTTGCGGTTACTGATCCCTTGCAAATGATTGCAAATGGTTTGGATACCGTAGGTGTTCACGAAATATTTGATTACCTTGCAAAGTATATATCTGTAGAACAGGTTGATAAGTTTGTACTTGGATTCCCTACTCAAATGAATGGCAAAGAATCTGATTCAATGCAATTTATACGACCATTTGCAAAAGCATTACAACAAAAATTTCCAAAAATTGAACTTGTTTATGTTGATGAGCGTTTTACATCGGCTATGGCTCATAAAACCATGCTTGAAGCAGGTTTAAAGAAAAAAGACCGGCAAAATAAGGAATTGGTTGATAAAATTTCAGCTGTAATTATTTTGCAAACCTATCTTGAAAGCAAAAGTTGAATTGCCTTAAAAAAAGGCGAAAATTTAGAAACAATATCTCAGAAAATTATAAAATTAAAATGATTCTTCCAATTTTCACATACGGAAATGCAGTTTTACGAAAAATTGCTGAACCTATAACAATCGATTATCCAAAAATCAATGAGTTGATTGATAATATGTTCGATACAATGTATCACGCCGAAGGTGTTGGCCTTGCGGCACCACAAATTGGCTTACCTATTCGGGTACTTGTTATCGATTTATTTCCTTTGAAAGAAGATAATCCTGAACTTGGCGATTTTAAAGTGGCAATGATTAATCCGCAAATGCTTGAAATGAGCGAGGATGAAGTTACTGGTGAAGAAGGTTGTTTAAGTGTTCCTGGTATTCATGAATCGGTTTCGCGTGCACTTAAGATAAAAATCAAATACTTTGATACCGCTTTTAACGAACATATTGGCGTATTTGAAGGGTATAAAGCTCGCGTAGTTCAACATGAATACGACCATTTAGAAGGCAATTTGTTTACGGATAAAGTTTCACCAATTCGTCGTCAATTGTTGAAATCTAAACTTACTAATATTGTAAAAGGTAAAACCAGTACATCGTATAAAATAAAAGTTGCCTGAAAAACGATCATTGTTTTTTTTAACAATTGACTTACAATTTATTTTCCCATTGTCTTCCATTTAGCGCTTCACCAACTACAAAATTGCTTCCACCGATAAAGATAAAATCGTCAGGATTTGAATTATATAAAGCAGACTCAACAGCCTCATTTACTGATTGATAGTTGTATCCTTTTAAACCATAACTTTCAGCTTTGTTTTGTAAATCGGCAGCAGGTAATGCACGTAAAATAGATGCTTGAGTAAAATAATAAATTGCATTTAAAGGCAGAATTTTCAACACCGAATTGATGTCTTTATCGTTAACCATTCCGATTATCACATGCAATTTATCAAATTTTTGATGTTTCAACTGTTCCACCACGTAATTAATCCCGGCTTCATTATGTCCGGTATCAACCACAACTGTTGGAAATTTCTGCAAAACCTGCCAACGGCCCTGTAATCCGGTAAGTTCAATCACATTTTCAAATCCTGAACGAATATTTTCTTCCGTAAGTTCTTTTAAATGAGGTTTTTCAGTATTAAAATTTTGTCTGATAATTTTATTTAATGCACGGGTAACACAAAGTACAGTTGATAAGTTTTTTAATTGATAATCACCGTTTAATCCCATTAAATATTGTGTTTTTTCCTGATTTTCGACCAACATTTTTCCATTCAGATAACCTACTCTATTGAAAATTTCATTGGATAAATATAATTCACTTCCCTCTTCAAACGCCTTACGCTCGAATACAGGAAATGTTTCGGGTTGCCATTCACCAATAACCACGGGAGTATTTTTTTTAATAATGCCCGCTTTTTCAGTTGCAATTTTTTCAAGGGTATCACCCAGAAAAGCCACGTGATCGAAACTAATATTGGTAATGACAGAAAGCAAAGGTTCTATGATATTTGTACTGTCGAGTCGACCACCAAGCCCGGTTTCAATAACAGCAATATCAACATGTTCATCGGCAAAATAACTAAATGCCATGGCCATTGTTGCCTCAAAAAATGAAGGTTGAACTATTTCGAATAATTCTTTATTATTTTCAATATAATCTATAACATATTGTCTATCAATCATTTTGCCGTCAATTTTGATACGTTCGCCAAAGTCGACCAAATGTGGAGAAGTATACAAACCTGTTTTATATCCTGCCGATTGCAGAATTGCTGCCAGCATATGCGACACAGAACCTTTACCGTTTGTACCGGCCACATGAATCGTTTTGAACAACTTCTGGGGATTATTCATCGCGTTCATCAACTTGATAGTATTATTTAGTCCGGGCTTGTAAGCTGCGCTTCCAATGTGGTGGAAAACCGGCAATCTATCGTAAAGATATTGAATAGCAGATTGATAGGTCATTTCAATAAAATAATTTTCATTTAATTAATAACATTGGATCTTTTGATAAAAAAATGCACGTCTGAAACGTAAAAAATGAGCTCACAAAAGAATTGAGAAATTTAAAATTGTCGCAATTCTAATAAGGAAACATTTAAATAAATAATATCTTTATTATTCAATGTGTATTCAAAGAATTGAATTAATTTTGCGAAACAAAGATACATCAAAAAATATTCCGGCAATGCAACAAAAAGTTCAAAAATACATCGAAAAACACAGTTTACTTACTCCTTCAGCAAAAATAATTGTTGGAGTAAGCGGAGGAACTGATTCTGTTGTTTTGTTGCATTTATTGCAAAAGCTCGGTTACGATTGCATAGTAGCACATTGCAACTTTCATTTGAGAATGGATGAATCTGATCGCGACGAAGCTTTTGTTCGCAGTTTGGCAAATTCAATGAAATTACCGTGTTATATCATTGATTTTAATACAGTTGAATATTCCGGAAAGCATAAATTGTCTATTGAAATGGCCGCACGTGAACTACGATACAATTGGTTTAGTGAATTGCTCAAAAATCAAGGTGCTGAGGCCATTGCAGTTGCACATCACGCTGACGACAGCATAGAAACGATGTTAATGAATCTTGTACGCGGAACCGGAATCAGAGGTTTATCGGGAATTCCGGTAAAAAACGGATGTGTAGTTCGGCCATTACTTTGCTGTTCGCGAAACGAAATAGAAAATTACCTGATTGAAAACGGGCTCGATCATATTGAAGACTCAACCAACGCCACATCTGACTACACCCGTAATAAATTTCGAAATGAGATTTTACCTCTGTTGGAAGAAATAAACCCATCGGTAAGGCAAACTTTTTATCAAACAATTGACCGATTTGAAGGTATTCAGGCTATTTATCAACAGTCACTTGAGAAAATCAATAGTGAACTTGTTCATAACACAATAAATGGTGTCGAAATTAATATTGAAAAGCTAAAAAGCCAGGCTCATGTTGCAACCATTTTATATGAGATTTTATTTCCTTATGGATTCCATCCTGCTGTCATTGAGCAAATTGAAGGACATTTAGACAGTGAACCCGGCAAGTTATTTTATTCTGAATCGCACCGATTATTAAAAGATCGTAAGTGTTTGATAATTAATGCGAATACTCAATCAAATAATAATATATATACTATTTCGCAGAAAAATTCAGAAATTTTCGTCTGTCTGCTGTCCGAGATTTAAACTCTCTATTACTTACCTCCTACTCTTCTTTCCTTCCCTTTCCATATAAAAAGCCATTGAATTATACCATACTCTAAAGCCATAAATTACCGGTGTGGAGTTTCC
>JAKLIM010000252.1 GCA_022709605.1 Bacteroidota bacterium
TTCAATTTAATATTACAAAAAAAATGCCTGATGGTTTTGTTGGTCCCGCAACTCCAATCGGTGGAGCAACTATACAATTGGGCGATACGGTAAAAACCACAGCACAAAACGGCTCGGCCAGGTTTGAATTCGAAAATGTATCAGTTAATAATTATACATTTATAATCAAAGGTCCACAAGGTCAAGGTTATATACCCAAAACCGTTCCTGTAAAAAGCATAGAAAGTAAAGATTTTGAAAATAAAAACATAGTACTTGAAAAAGGAAGTGAAGTGTCCGGAACAGTAACTTTAGATGGAAAACCGGTTCAGAATGCACGGGTTTATATTGATGTAGCCAATACATCGTCGCAAAACCCAATGGTGAATTATGATCCTGTTCAGCAAACCGCTTCATCGCAAACCGCCATTCCACAATTGGGCACTGGAAACGGGCAACCGGTTAATAATTATCAGGTTAACACCAATTTGGCGAACAATACCAACACAGCTTCAGGGAAAATAGAAGCTGACGCCAATCTTGTTGTAGCTTACACTGACGCCAATGGAAAATATAAATTGCAGGGAGTTCCTGTAAACAATCAAAAGATTAACATTCTGGCTACACTCGACACAACCTTTACGGTTTCGGGCGATGAAAAAGAGGCTGATATTAAAAACGGTTTGGCTACGACTGATCTTAAACTGACTTCGTTTGGGCAGGGTTTGATCAATAAATTGTACGGGTTCCCGCTTACGGTCGAAAAAATTACCCCGGTTAGCAACACGCAGGTAAAAGTAACCGGATTAGTTCATTGGACCGAAGCCATAAGCGATTTTAATTTGGAAGAAGTAAATAAAGTATTGCGGGTTGAAGATGTCCTTTTCGATTTGGTAAATAAAAATAATATCGTAACAGGAATAGCTCATGAAAATTCAGTTGAAATACCCGGCATTACCAATATAAAACTGTCATACATCAATAAATACAATATAAATCTGAGTTCACCAAAAACTCAGGGAATGTACAATACCACACCCCTGACTTTTACGAAAGAAGAAGATTATGGGAAAATTGCCGGAAAAATAAAAATTGTAGATAATTCATTTAATTATCCGAGCAGTTACCTGAGTTTCGATGGCAGCGAGTTTTATTTAGCTAAACTGATAGATAATACCAGAGGAAATAGAAAAGCAGTAGATAATATTATAAGTGTAGCCACAAGTGCTTATACCGAAACAGAATCGTTGGATAATTTACTTGTGAAAACTGAAGATTACAGAAAAGGAGTTGAAAATAAAACAAAAACTTACCGGCAGCAAATAAAACCGGTTTATTATCTGTGTGATAAAAATACTGACTCCATTCAGTTTAAACTTATTAATTTTACAGCAAAAGCCGATCCGGGTAAAAGTTTTATTGATACAGAAGGAAAAATTCACCTGAACACCATGCTCACTTGTCACATTGATAATGCACAGCCCGAAGATTTCAGGGTCAATATTCCTGATATGATTTTGGACGAAAATAAAGTCTATCCTGCAAAATCGGCTGAACCGCTTAAATTAAAGCTCGAAGAATGGACACTCGAAGCCCGCAACTGGGAATTCAGCACCACCGAAGGCGGAATTTTGAGCACCGATGCAATGATAAAGACTAAAATCGTGGATATTCCGGTCGGCAAATTTGTTTTGCGCAGCGATATGTTTTTTATGGATCAATTTAAAATGGGTGAACTATCTATGGCCGGAGGAAAAATTCCGTTACATGTGGTTGATCCCGGGAAAGCCGGATTAGTTTACGAATACAAAGCGGGTTCGGACATGAAACCACACTGGAACTTCTGTCTGCTTGGTGGCGGATCAACCAGAGTTGCTTATTTGCCACCTTTGGGCGGACTTCCAGACTATAATATCGATTTAAATTATATCGAAATTTTGAGTAACAACGAAATGATAGTGCAGTTAATGCAAAAACCTGAAAAAGCAAAATTGCAGGGAAATCCGATGGCTAAATTCGAGCCACTCTCCATTTTTAACGGTCCGAATTACATCAATGTGAATGGTTTGTTGAACATTGGTGCTCCGCGCATGAGCGACATTGATTTAACAGTGAAATGGACAGGAACCGATAAAATAAGTGCTTTCGAAAACGTATCAACCGATTTCGAAGGAAAGGGATTTGTGCATTTCGAAGCCATGAAACGAAAAATTACCATATCCGACAAATTGATTACCATTGCGGGGAGAGTGCTCGAAAAACCCGATAGAACTTTTAATCCAATTCCTGCTACTCTTTACGCAGGTACCGGCAATCAGAATTACGGTACTACTATTGGTGTAGGTGTAGGAGTTCCACCAGTAATAGGATTAGGTGCAGGATCGGGAAATGCATTTTATCAGGTAGTTTTGCAAAAAGACTGGATAACTCAATTGTCGGAAGATGAACCCGATGGAATTACCACTCCTAAAACATCGAATAAAGGATACAGTTTGAGAATAACCGATGGAGCAATGAAAGTTGAAAACGGTGACTGGAGTACGTTGAAGTACGAAGGATGGATGAATACGAATACCGGTAAAGCAGACGATATAGCTAAAGACGTTAGTAAAACAAAGTTTGAAGTATTAGGTGCTGTAAGTGCCAGTTCTGATAACCTGGCGGTTACGGGTGTAAATACTCCATTTGGCTCCATGTCACAAACTTTCGATTTTAAAAAGAAAGAGTTGGTAGGTACATTAACTTTGAAATCAGAGGTTTTATTGGGTACAGTTCGTCTGCACAGTGGAACTATTGAAACCTGTTTTGGTGCTGAAGGGTTTTATGTGGCTGGCGGTTGTTATGCATTTATTCCGGCAGGATTTATGACCGGAGATTACAATATGGGATTTATGGCGGGAACTTACAAATTAACTGATCATTTATGGAATGTTACCAATTCATATATCGATCCTTCGGTAGTCAATAAATGTTATCCAAAAGCGGTGGATAATCAACTTTCGGGTTTCTATTTCGCATTTAACCGCGAAATTATCAACAAAAGCTTTGAAAAAAATTATATTTTAGCCTCAGGATATGTTAAAGCGATTGGACTAATTGGAGGTGACTTTTATATTAATGGTGGTTCGAATTGGAAAATCGGTGGCGATGGTTATGTTCATGTCAATGCTGCAGCAGGATTGTCGGCCATTACAGGAACAAGCATTAGTGGAAGTATAAATGGACATGGACAAATAGGTTTCACAGTGCTGCCTGAATTTAGCTTTGTTGCAGGTGTAAAATTAGGCTTCACTGCTTATATTAAGCAAGAGCTTGGTTTAACAACACTTGAAGAATCAGTATCAGTAGGTTGTGGAGCAAGTGGCAGCACAAATGATGGATTTAAATTTTTCCTTGGAGATGCTGATAAAGATGTTATAATTTGTCCATAATTGAAGAAATAATTACACGTTTTTTCAATACTTAAAATTATTCAAATGAAAACAATTCAAAACAAACTGATTTCTGTTGTATTATTTATATCTGTATTTTTTCAAGTTGCAAATGCTCAATTTTTTTTAAGCAAAGCATACCCAACCGGAAATTACATTTTTTGCGGAAAGGAATTACCCAAAAACTTTTCGTACCTGATTGAAAAAAAGACAGGAGCCAACCAATGGAAAGCGGTAACTGAACTGAAAGCACCCGTAAGCGAAGCCGAATGTAAAGCGAACTTAATGAATTTACCGGCCTCAATAGCTTCTATAACACGTATTGAGACTGGTTTAATTCAATTTTTATGGAAACGCATTCAAAAATCGCTGGTAATTGATTCGCTTTTTGCTTACAGTACCGACCCTCGTTTTCAGTATGTAGCAGGTTCAGGTTGGTTCGATGAGGGCATTCGTGAACCGGGTGAATATCAATATAAAATAAACAAGCTAAGCAAAAACGGCTCAAAAACTTTAGTAAACGAAGTCACGGTTAGTTTTCCGTCCAAACCGCTCAATGCTACAGTGTCGCCGGTGCGATTTAAAATGTACGAAAATTCGATTGATTTAAGTTACGAAATCTCTGATCCTGCAAATACGTTTGGAGTAAAACTGTACCGCAGCGGGTATTTACAAAAGAATTTTTCCGAAATTCCGGCTGATATGATGTTTACCAAACAAAAAGACAAAATGGTGGCATTGCTTAGCGACGAGAATGTGACAAAAGGATTGACTTACAGCTATGTGGCAATACCTTACGATGGACTTGGGAACAAAGGCAAAGCTTCGGATACCCTTAATATTTATTTTGTTGCTAAAGCGGCTGATATCGGACTTGTAACAGGTTTTGAAGTTATTCCCAATCCCGAAAAAGCAGGCAACTTGCTCCGTTGGAAATACAATTATAAAATGAATGTAACTACCATCGAGGTTTTTCGTTCAGAAACTTACGAAGGTAATTACAAACATATTGCATCGTTAGGCCAAAAGCAAACTGAATATTTAGACAAGTTGAACCTTAAACCGGCGACTACTTATTTTTACTATCTGACCATTAACGACGGCATCGGAAACAGTCTCCCAAGTGCGCGTGTGCCTGCAATACTCGAAGGAAAGAAAAAAAACTTTCTGCCGCCACAGGAGCTTACTGCAACCCGCAACGGGAATGTGGTTACACTTCAGTTCTGCAGGCTTGGCAAAGATATCCGGGGTTACTATGTTTATCGCGGCGATGGATATATCGCTCCTTTATCTCAATTGCCTCGCATGTTACTTTCAACCGATTCAGTATTGACTTACAACGACACTTTGTCACAGTCTGTAACGCCATCGGTTTATAGTTATGCTGTAGCTTCCATCAACACTTCGTACAATATCAGCCCGTTGAGCAGCCGTGTAAATATTTCATACAGTGGAGGAAAACTTCCTGTTCCTGATAAATTAAACGCCATGGTCCGAAACGACGAAATTATGCTCACATGGTCGGATGTTGCTAACCAGAATTCTGCAATAACGGGTTACCGCATTTACCGCAAAACAGTTTCAAAAAATGTAGTAGAAGAGCCTGAACATATTATTGCCACTACCGGTTTTATGAATAATACATTTATGGATCAATCGGTAACTGCCGGGCGATATTATACGTACAGGGTTCAATCTGTGGGTGCCGACTCGCTCGACACAAGTAGTGTAAGTCAGCCATACAGCGTTTTATTCGGCAATCAGCCTTTGCTTCAACCGGGAAACGTTTCAGCAATTCCAGCCGGGGACAAAATTATATTGAAATGGACTTTACCTGATGATCCGGATCTGACAGCGGTTATGATTTATCGTTCCGTAAAAAACGGTGAGCCTGTTTTAATTAAAGAAACCGATAATAAAGTTGAATCATTCGAAGATAATACCGCTTTAAAAAATACTATGTACTTCTATTTCATTGTATTAAAATATAAAAACAACCTGACAAGCACACCGACTGATGCAGTTGGCGGGAAATGGTAAAAAATTATTATCATGAAAAAAACTATTTTTGTATTCCTACTTTCAATTCCTTTATTTTTAAGTTGCAGCGTTTTTGATGATTTACCAGATCCTTCTGATGTTTGTTCAGCTATTGAAGACAATAACTTTAGAGATTATTGCTATGATAATTTTGATTTAGATAGT
Organism: Bacteroidota bacterium; assembly: GCA_022709605.1. GTDB lineage: Bacteria > Bacteroidota > Bacteroidia > Bacteroidales > Paludibacteraceae > Paludibacter. The sequence continues at coordinate 5,616 of JAKLIM010000252.1, forward strand.
GATACCAAAGTTTCTACAAAAGAAGCAAAGGCTGTGAAATCAATAATTGTTTCAGGTAAAGAAATTAATTCACTTCAAGGAATTCAATACTTCCCAGCCTTGACAAAATTAGATTGTTCGAACAATAATCTTACTGCA
>JAKLIM010000253.1 GCA_022709605.1 Bacteroidota bacterium
ACTACCGTGCAGAAAATGATTCATGTATCGAATAGAATCCATAATACTGAGGGTAGTATCTTTTATACCAAGCTCATAATCAAATACTTTAGTTTTATGTGGCTGATTGAGATATTTATCAATCGAATCTTTATCATTATTAAATCTGGCAACTAAAGATTCATACGCTTTTGTTTTTTTGGCAATATTTTCAACAAAATCTGGTATATCTTTGTGGTTTTCGTCCTGCCATGGATTCTGACCTCTCCAATGTTCAAAAAATCGACGTTGAAGCGTTTTCATTTGTTTGTGAACAGATTCTTCAGCATATTTCTGAAGTCTCGAATCAATCGTAACATATATTTTCAATCCATCTGAATAAATATCATTTCCTGTACTTTCTTCCCAATCCTGCAAATATTTATCAAGATACGAACGAAAGTGTAAGGCATCACCATCGTACGATTGTTCGATACTATAAAGCAAGCGAATAGGCATTTGTTGCAGCGAATCACATTCGTGTTGAGTAATAACATCCTGATTAACAAGATTCTGTAAAACCAGATTTCTTCGTTCTTTCGATCGTTTCGGATTGGAAATCGGACTGTAAGAAGTTGTTGCTTTGAGTAAACCAACCAAAGTGGCTGATTGTTCGTAATTCAGATCAATCGGTTTCACTTTGAAAAAAGTTTTGGCTGCCGTTCTGATTCCAAAAGAATTACTCCCAAAATCGACCGTATTCAGGTACATGGTCAGAATTTCGTTTTTCTCGTAAAAAAGCTCAATTTTTACAGCTGTGGTCCATTCTTTCGTTTTCATTATAATCAGTTTTACCCCCGGAATATGTCCGAAAAGGCCTTTAGAATACTGATTACGTGTTTTATACATATTTTTGACCAACTGCTGCGTAATGGTACTGGCACCTCTGGCATTACCCTGAGTCATGTCTTTTATTGCCGCAAACACACCCTGAATATCAATTCCGAAGTGTTTATAAAATCGTTCGTCCTCGGTAGCTATAAGCGTTTCGATTAGTTTTGGTGATATTTCATCAAAATTTACGGGCATTCGGTTTTCGCGGAAATACTTTCCAATTACTTTACCATCGGAGCTAATAATCTCTGATGCAACGCTTTGATTAGGATGACTTATGCTGTGTAAAGTAGGCGATTTACCGAAAAGCCAGAGGAAGTTGATGTCGACTAATAATAAGTACAAAAGAAACATCCAAAAAAAAGTGAACATTAAATTGGCCACTTTCCGGTACCAAACTAAATTCCGAAAACGGGCGTGTCTCGCTTTTCGCCAGTTGATAAATTTGTTTAACCAAATTTTTAAAAATTCAAAAATTTCAGAAACTGTGAATTTGATTTTATCCCACATATTACTTAATCGTATTTTGATGCAAATTTAAAGCAAAATCATCAAATTTGTTGTCATCTTAAGAATTTAAGTACAAATATTAAACATTTTCCTTCATTCACGACTATTCGACCGGGTTACTTTACTCCCAATTCCCAAAATATTGATTCCTCGTCGCGGGTTAATTCCTTGAAATCATTGCGAAGAAGCACATTTTGTGATTGTAGATTTAACTTTTCAGTTTCGGCAATAATCGATTGAATATCAGTTCGTTTTTTGGTCCATTCGATAATTTGATGAACAGCTTCTGTCATGTACCCGAAACCTTTGAATTGATCGTTCAATCCGTAACCAATTTCAACTTTTCCGTCCATCGGTTCGCCATGAAAACACAATGAACCTAAAACTACAGAATCCAACTTCCGGATTATCAGCCAGATGGTATAAAAAAGAAATTCCTTCTCGAAGTGATTAATTTCAGGTACAAATTCTTTTATTACAGCCGATTTGAGTTCTTTATCGGCTTCAGATTGATCATCGATTAAATGTAATTGAGCGGCGAGTTTTTTCGGAGAATCGATGTACAACATTAATTCTTCGAACACCAATGGTCTCAAATACAGCCTGTCTGACTCAAGTTTAATATTGATAGCAAATGTTTTGATAATTATACTTTTTTTGTTTGGGGATTCAAAAAAACGGTTAAAGATAAAACTTTTTTTGTAAAAAATAATGGCAGAACCGGAGTTCTGCCATTATTTTAAAAAAGGTAATATTTTTTTAAACAAAATGGTAAAGAAATACAATGTTGGTTTCTAAAGCGGGTTTTTTACTGTCCTTAATTTCGAGAACTGCATTGATTTCGGCTTTGGTAATACCTCGAAGATTGATAAGTGAAACTAACTTGGCAGTGCATCGAACTTCGCTGTCAACAATCACCGGATTCATAAATCTCAATTTCTCAATACCATAATTTACAGTCAGTTTTGAGTTATTTACTTCGATAATTTGCTCCCACAAATAAGGCAAAACCGATAATGTTAAATACCCATGCGCAATAGTATTTTTGAAAGGACTTTCTGCCTTAGCACGTTCCGGATCAACGTGTATCCATTGATGATCGAAAGTTGCATCGGCAAATAAGTTGATTTGTTCCTGTGTAATTTTATGATACGGAGAAGAACCAAGCAATTTTCCTACGTATTGCTCAAAATCATGAAAATTGTTAATTACGATTTTACTCATATATTTTTAATTAATTTTTATCGAAATAAATCGACATTTCTGCACAAACATAAATTTATTGTGCAAAAATAATCTTTTCAAACAACATAACCAACAGTAAAGTTAAAAAAAGAACGATTTTTAACTGAATATCCGTTGATATTTTTTACAGGTAAAATATTATCCGGGGTTTCGGGGCTTCGTTGATTTTCATTCGAATGCAATGAAAATTATTTCATCAAAATAGTGATAGAAATTTTTCAAAATAAAGTAAGTTGTGTTGACGCATCAACCTCAGGGTAAATAACTTCGTTTATAATTTCAGGTACATTTCTATTCAATCTTGCATTATTAGCGATTCGTGAAATGGTGTGTGCGGCCATTTTTGAATCATCATACGGTTTGATTAGCTTTTTGATATGCTCTGCATCGGTTTTGGTGTCCATCCATTTATAAACTTCGTTGTCATTCATTATCAATGGCATTCTTTTTTTTAGGTTATGAATTTTGGTCATTAATGTATTTGCAGTTGTGGTTACTATGCTGAAAGTGTTGTTTATCTCCTCTGTTTCAACATTTATCCATTTATCATAAATAGCACCTATAAAGAAACTTTCGCTTTCAGTCGGATGTATAAAATACGGAAATTTCGATCCATTCACGTCGCGATACTCGAAAAAACCGGTAACAGGCAAAATGCAACGTTGACTTTGAATGCTTTTTCTGAACGAAGGTTTTTCAAAAACGGTTTCGCCCAACGCATTTAGCGTTTTAGTCCGAATTTCAGTAGCGTCTTTCTCCGTTTTAATCCACGATGGAATTAAACCCCATTGGTACATAAATATTCCATCCTCCTTTATCACAGGAAGTTCGGGTGCAGAAAATCCACTAACAAAATAATAATCAGTAAATTCCGGCAAGTCATTTTGCTTTTCCCAATCATCCGGAAGACTATCGTAATACTTCTCGAGTGTAAGTAAAGTATTATTGCGTAAAATGGCAACTGTAAAACACATTATTCAAATATTGGTTTTTTAAAGATAAATATCAAAGTTCACGACTATAATAATTAAAATGAAGTTTAGAAAATAATTTGCACCGTATTTCTAATTTCCTAATTTCTAATTTTCTAATTTCTATTTTCCAATTTTCTAATTTCTAATTTTCTAATTTTCCGTCTTCATCAAACATTTAACCGTAACCGGAAAATGATCCGAAGGATAGGAATCGGGTACATATTTATCAGTCAGAACTTTATAAGCTAATATTTGCACTTTCGAAGTAAAAATATAATCGATTCGAACATCTTCAGGAAAGTGACTTTTAGTAATGTCCCAACTATTAAAAGTGCCGATTGTGTTTTGATTTTCAGATTCTACTGCCATTTTACTATCGTAAAATTCATTGACCATTTTGTTGTACACAGCAGTTTCGAAAGGAGATGCATTGAAATCGCCCACGCAAAAAACTATATCTGATCCTGCAATTTGTTTGATTTTTGCAACTGTCAATGCTGCACTTTCGGCCCGGGCTACAATCCCTACATGATCGAAATGAACATTGAAAAAATAAAATTCCTTTTGCGTTATTTTATCGTATAATTTTACCCACAAACAAATACGGTTCAGTGCTGCATCCCAGCCTTTACTGGCCACATTTGGAGTTGACGACAGAAAAAAGAATCCATTCTCTTTTTCCTCAAAGCGGTTTTTATTATAAAAAATGCCTAATCGCTCCCCTATTGACCCTTCATCATTATCCCTGCCTTTGGATATTGAATTAAAAGAAGGCAAAAATTTTTTCAAATCATTTTCCTGACCAATATTTACCAACTCCTGAACGCCAAAAACATCAAATTTGTAAGTATTGATGAGCTGAGCGACGTGATATTTTCGTTCGGACCAGGATCTTTGATTCTTATCGCCGGATGTTTCGATCCGCACATTAAAAGTAGAGATAATCAAAGTGTCCGAAACTGAAATAATATCATTTTCGGGCATTACTGCCGTACACGAAAAGACATTTAAAGCAAAAAAAAGTATTAATAAATTGAAATTCAGTGCCTTCATACTATTAAATGTATTTAAACCAAATCAAATAAGTCCGAAAAAAGTATACAAACCTACAAAACTTTTATCAAAAACAAGTATTATAATTTATAAATCGTATTAAAATCACAATCGTTTTTCTTAATTTATCAACACATACAAGTATATTTGCAAAAAATTAGAAACAAACATTTCAATGTATGGCATTAATTAAGGAAGTACGTGGATTTTCTCCACAAATTGGCGAAGATTGTTATCTGGCTGAAAATGCGACAATTGTGGGCGATGTAATCATCGGAAATGGTTGCAGTATTTGGTTCAATGCCGTGTTGCGTGGCGATGTAAATTCCATTCGCATAGGAAACAACACCAATATTCAGGACGGAGTAGTGTTACATACTTTATATCAGAAATCAGTGGTTGAAATAGGCGATTTTGTAACCATAAGTCACAATGTAACCATTCACGGTGCAAAAGTGGATAATTATGCGTTAATTGGAATGGGTGCCGTTGTGCTCGATTATGTAGAAGTAGGCGAAGGAGCCATTGTTGCTGCCGGATCTACAGTGCTAAGCAACACAATAATACCACCTTACACACTTTGGGCGGGCGTACCTGCCAAATTTGTAAAGAATATTGAACCTGAAAAAACCAATGAAATGAATAAAAGAATAGCGCATAATTATGCAATGTATGCAGGTTGGTACAAAGAACCCGAAATGTAATTTTTTAAAATATACTTTTTTTTAACAGGTAATATATTTAAAATGAAACACTTGCAGGTTATAAAATTTAATTTAAATAAAATGAATATAACAATCTAAACTTAATGAATTTATGATTGTTTTTGGACAAAAAAGTATACACCATTGGGAATTTTGGAGACAAAAAAGTAAATTGTTTTTCTGCATTGCATCCGGCCTTTTTTATACCTTATGTACATTTTTAATGAATTTAGTAATAAGGTCAATTTTGGGACATCGTGATGATTTAATGGAAACAAGTTTTTTAATATCCATTGGCGCATTTTTTGCAGGTGCATTTTTTAGTATTGCTTTATGGTACGAAAATGAACGTCGATATAAAAAATGGAAATCAGAAAAAATAGAAAAAATTTAAACCCTTTATTGTATATTTCGC
>JAKLIM010000254.1 GCA_022709605.1 Bacteroidota bacterium
TGTTTCTCACTTATTCTCCGTCGACTAAAAGTTGCATTTGCAAGTTGAATTCAAGTTTCAGTTTTTTCTCAAAACAGAATCATTGGATTAGTTATAGATGAAAAAGGTGAACCACTGGTTGGCGTTAGTATTGTCGAAAAATCATCGGTTGATTCGAAAACGAATGGAACAATCACTGATTTTGACGGTAAATTTGTGTTGGTAACAAAACAAAACCAGGGCGTACTTACATTCACTTATATTGGTTACACACCAATTAACAAGTCATTTAACGGATCTGAAAATATTCGGGTAACGTTACGTGAATCCAGAAATGATTTGGACGAAGTTGTTGTAGTCGGTTACGGTTCGCAAAAGAAAGTGAGCGTCGTTGGTGCTATTTCGACTGTGACTACCAAAGATTTACTTCAAAGTCCTGCTGCTAACTTAAGTAATGCGTTGGCAGGCCGACTGACCGGTTTAACAACTGTTCAAAACACCGGACAACCGGGTAAGGATGATGCCAGTTTGTACATTCGTGGTCGTAGCACCTGGGTAAATTCAATGCCATTGTATATTGTGGATGGCGTCGAAAGAAACAATTTCACGCAAGTGGATGCCAACGAAGTTGAATCCATCTCAATTTTGAAAGATGCTTCTGCCACTGCCGTATATGGTGTACGTGGTGCAAATGGTGTTTTAATAATTACAACCAAACGTGGTAAGGAACAAAAACCCGTTGTAAGTCTTTCGGCTCAATATGGTTTACAGCAACCTACACGCCTCCCAAATTATTTAAATTCTTATCGAACTGCGTTATTGAGGAACGAAGCTTACCTGAACGATGGTTATTCGGCTGACAGATTGCCTTTTCAACCCTATGCTTTGGAAGCTTTCCAAACTGGCTCTGACCCATACCATTATCCCGATGTTGATTGGTACAAAGAAGTTATGAAAACCACCACTCCACAAAGTCAATACAATTTAAACGTAAGAGGAGGAACAAAAACGGCCCGTTATTTCTTATCGGCCGGGTATTTTAATCAGGATGGACTTTTCAAAACCAACCCGAATAACGATTATAATACAAATTATCAATTTACCCGATTCAATTTCCGATCGAACCTTGATATTGATGTAACGAAAGAACTTACGGTATCTGTATCGATGACTGCCCGCATGGAAGACACGAATGAACCCGGAGCAACTGGCTTTACAACCGGAGAAAACCAAATGGTATTTGGTTCATTGACACGGAGAACACCCTATGAAACACCAATTTTTCAGAAAAACGGAAAACCGGGTGTAGGACCTGCCGGGAATAATCCGTGGTTGACAGTAAATGGCTTTGGTTTTACACAAAATAAAAAGGATGTTGTTGAATCGAGCATTAGTATTAACTATAAATTAGATAAATTAATTCGCGGTTTGTCGGCCAAGGCATTGGTTTCGTACGATAGCCACTATGCTGAATCAAAAAATTTCAAAAAAGAAACTCAGGCATATCGCCTTGATTCGGGACCGGACGAGGAAGATAGCTATACTGTAGTTGGTCAGGATACAAAATTAAAATATTCGGGTGGTGGCATGAGCAGTTATGCCAAAACATATCTCGAAGGTTCACTTAATTTCTCCCGTAATTATGGAAATCACAGTGTTACAGGGCTTTTGCTTGGTAATATGGATGAAAAAATCATGAGCGGCGTTTATATTCCTTTTCGCACCATGGGATTGGTAACCCGCGTAACATATGGTTATGACCAGCGGTATCTCGGTGAATTAAACATGGGATACAATGGTTCTGAAAATTTTGCTTATGGCAAACGTTTCGGATTATTTCCTTCGCTATCTGCAGGTTGGGTTATTTCCGGCGAAGATTTTTTCAAAAACTTCAATCATGTAATTGATTTTATGAAAATGAGAGCCTCCTATGGTTTGGTAGGTAATGATAAAATTGGTGGAAGCCGGTTTATGTACACAGAGCAATACTCGACCCGAAATGGTTGGGAATCACCTTCAATCCCTTCGTTTGGAATAACAGGAAATTCGGTGGATATCATCACTTTATCGCGTATTGCAAATCCCAATTTAACATGGGAAAAAGCCAATAAATACAACATTGGATTGGAAACGAATTTATTTAACAATCATCTTTCAACAATTCTTGATTGTTTTATTGAGTATCGCAGGGATATTTTAATGGACAGGGGTTCAATACCTTTGTATTTAGGAGTTACACCACCATCAGCAAACATAGGAAAAACCAAAAATAAGGGTTTGGAATTTGAAATAAAATATAGAAATAAAGTAGGTAAAGATTTTGAATATTGGTTGAATGCCAATTATAGTTATGCTAAAAACACGATAGTTGCTAAAGATGAACCCGAAAACAAAATCGAATGGCAAAAAGAAGAAGGTCATTCAATCGGACAGTTTTTTGGCTATCAGGTGCTTGGTTTCTTCGATATAACTGATTTTAATGAAGATGGCACTTTGAAAAGTGAATTTGCCCGCCAATTAGTGGGCGAAGCGCCAAAACCGGGTGACTTCAGGTACAAAGATGTGAACAATGATGGTGTGGTTGACGACCGCGATAAATTGCCCATCGGTTATTCCGATATTCCGGAAGCTACGTATGGATTTTCGTATGGTTTTAACTGGAAAGGATTTGATTTTAGCATGATGTGGCAAGGTTCGTACAATGTTAGTCTGAAAATTGGTAGCGAAGTTTTGTATGAATTCTGCGAAGGAGGAAAAGTGCAGGATTTCCACGAAGGACGCTGGGCATATTACACCGATCCGTTTACCGGACAACAAGTAGATACAAGAGCTACAGCAACTTACCCAAGATTGCACTCGCAAAGTTCAAGTCCGAACTGGACAACCAACGATTTCTTTCTTTATAATTCGAGTTATTTGAAATTGAGAAACATGGAAATTGGTTATACCTTACCAATCAAACAATTGAAAATGCTCGGAATAAGCCAATTGAGAGTTTATTCAAATGCCAACAACCTGCTTACAATTTCAAAAGTGAAGCAAGTTGATCCTGAAGGTCCGGGATATGGAAGTAACCGGGAACGTGGTTGGAATTATCCACAATTAGTGATTTACAATATGGGTCTAAATGTAACATTCTAAGTACAATATAAAATGAAAAAATCAATATTATATATTATTCTGCTGCAGGTTTCAATTCTATTTACTGCGTGCGAAGAATATCTGGACATGAAGGAAAGTGCTTTGTTTACTTCCGATCAGGTATTTGAAAATCCTACAAATTTCAAAAAATTTGTTGACGATATTTACACCTATTATCATTATTGGCCGGGCGATTGGGCTTGCCAATCATTTGGAGGTTTGGGTCGTATCGGGTATTCTTCTTTCGAAGGAGCTTCCGATTTAGCCGAAGCATCGAGGGCTGTAGCCGGAACAAATGCAAGTTTCAACCTCGGAAACTGGTCGCCTAATGCTTATGGAGCTCAGGTAGAATTAACATGGCCCTGGGCTGGAAGTTACGCTGCAATTCGCCGCTGTAATGTAGTGCTCGAAAAAGTGGATGGTGTGAACGGTTTGAGTGCAAGTGCTGCAAATGGTTATAAATCTGAGGCTTTATTTGCGCGTGCATTCTTCTATTTCGAACTTATTAAACGTTACGGAGGTGTTCCTTACCTTACAAAATCATTGACAGAAACTGAAGATATGAATTTACCACGGGAACCTTATGATACCTGCGTTGCAAAAATCATTCGTGACCTGGATGCTTCACTTCCAAATTTACCTCAGGCCAGTGCACAAGCGGCTGTTGATTTCGGTCGACCCACAGTAGGTGCAGCGTTGGCACTTAAGGCCAAGGTATTACTTTATGCTGCAAGTCCTTTAAACACTGAGCCTTACGAAATAGGCATTGGTGATCGCAATCCTGATTTATACTATAATGAAATTCCAAATACACCTGCAGAAACTCAACAAAAATGGATAGAAGCCGCAAAAGCAGCTTATGAAGTTATGAAATTGGAAGATTTGGGTGAGTGTGCATTAGCAGATTCGGCACGTTATAAAAATGTTTTTTATACTTCGAATGTTACTGATGTAAAAAACAAAGAAACCCTTTTTAGTCGCATAGATGGTTCATATCAATTTAGCGGAGGTAAAGCGTTGATGGGTTGGATTGGTTTTTCCGACGTCGGTGCATCGAAAGGATATGGAGGCGCTGCCGGTACTTTCCCCACACAGAATTTGATTGACTTGTATGAAATGGAAGACGGTTCAATACCGATTTCGGGATACAATGCAGATGGATCTCCAATAATAAATCCTGCAACAGGTTATGTGGATCAAAAAATGTGGAAAAACAGAGACCCACGTCTCAGACTCACCGTGCTTTGTAACCAGGATCAATGGCAGGACAGACCGGTTCAAATCTGGTTTTATAAGAATAACCCAACCATCAGTGGATCTGAAATGAAAGATGCTCAGGATTATACTACTACAGGCTATTTAAGTAAAAAAATGTGGTCTGAAGATCTGAGACAAGGTGGTGTTGCTTCGGTTTACATGAATTGGATTTGGTTTAGATACACCGATGTATTGTTATGGTACGCTGAAGCAATGAATCAGGCTTATGGACCAAATACTGACGGACTTGGAAATGGAAAAACTGCCAGTTGGGCATTAAACAGAATACGAAACAGATTGAATCCATCGAATCCAAAGAAAAGAGACCTGATTACTTCAGATAAAAACTATTTCCACGATAGGCTTATGAATGAGCGTGCCATTGAATTTGTGTACGAAGAACAGCGCTGGTGGGATGTAATAAGATACAAGAAAGGTGATGATGTGTTTAATAAACCGGTGTATGGAATACGTATTTATAGTCCGGTCACCTCTCCTACTCCATCTACAACTTTCGAAATTACACGCAGAAAAATTGAAAACCGGGTATTTTTAAACTATATGCATAAGTATCCGATTCCTTATGCCGAAATTGAAAAAAGTTCTAAGCTCAAGCAGAATTCGGGTTGGTAATGTCGCTTATAGTGTTTGATAATTAAATTTAATATTAAGAAATACGCAAGATTATGAGATATTTTAAATATCACAGGAATATTTATAAAAGATGTATTGCACTCTTGTTTTCCATACTTTCACTTTCGGTAGTTCTGGCGCAGTCTGGCCAGGCTCACCTAAACGGAGTTGTAAAAGATAATAAAGGGAATTTGCTTTCGGGTGTTATTATAACAATACAGGAATCGACCATTACCACTATTTCGGGCGAAACCGGAGAATACTCAATACGTGCGATAACGGGTGATAATCTATCATTTTCATTACCCGGATACCAAACAATATCAAAAGTAGTGGAGCAAAACACAACCAGGTTAGACATTATTTTGCCTGTATTGGAATTTGGAAAAACTGAACAGGATAATGTTCCGGTAGCCTATTCAAGTAAAAATAAAAGGGATTTGATATCTTCCATTTCGATGACTAAATTCGAAGAATTTGGGAAACGCAAGGACATGAATACCATGAATGGTTTGGGTGGTTTGATCAATGGTCTGGTGGTGTTATCTTCGGGATGGTCCGATACAGGAGTTGGTACAAGTTTTTATGTTCGTGGTTTAAAAACGACCAGTTCGAATAATTCGCCACTTATTTTGGTTGACGATGTGGAACGAACATTTGACCAAATGAATGCCAATGAAATAGAATCTGTTTCGGTTTTGAAAGATGCAGCCGCATTGGCAATTTACGG
>JAKLIM010000255.1 GCA_022709605.1 Bacteroidota bacterium
ATAATTTAAACAGAGAAACTTTGTGCAATAAATCCAAATGTGTGGCCGGTTCATCTAAAACAATCAAGGGTGTGTCCTGAGCAAGAGCCCGTGCAATTAAAACTTTTTGCAATTGTCCGTCACTGATTTCATAATGTTTTTGATTAATAAGATGATTTATTTCAGTCAGTTCTATGGCTAGATCTATTTTAATTTTATCATCCGTTGTTAATTTTCCCAGCCAATTTGTGTAGGGTTGCCTTCCTAAAGCAATCAATTCATATACTGTTAAATTACTAGGTGGTAACTTTTCAGTTAAAACCACACTAATTTGTTGAGCTAAAGCCAATGGTTCAAACGAATCAATCGGTTTTTCGTTCAATAAAACTGTGCCAGAAATTGATTTTTGAATGCCGGTTAATGTTCTCAACAACGTTGATTTTCCAATACCGTTTGCTCCTACCAAGCCAATTAATTTTCCTTGTTCCAATTGAATAAAAACATCCGAGGCAATCACTTTTGTATAAGCCTTTGAAGAGTAGCCGATGCGGAGATGTTGGGTTTGGAGAATCATTTTTGAGTTGCTAAGGTTCTGAGGTCATTAAATCATTATTTTACGCTTACGAACTAATAACCAAACCACAACTGGAGCTCCTACCATCGATGTAATGGCGTTGATTGGTAATGTATAATCACTTCCGGGAAGTTGAGCAATACTGTCACAAACCAACATTAAAATAGCTCCCAATAAAAGAGTACTCCAAAACAATATAAAATGATTACTGGTTTGAAATAACAACTTTGCCAAATGAGGAACTGCCAAACCTACAAATGCAATGGGCCCGGCAAAAGCAGTGATGCTTCCCGCCAAAATACTGGTAGCAAAAATGATGATGAATCGCGTTCGTTTAAAATTCAAACCTAAACTTTTTGCGTAGTTTTCGCCTAACAATAATGCATTCAAGGGTTTGATGCTCAAAATACTCAACAATAATCCGAAACTACAACAAATGACTAAAATCAATACGGAGTTCCACGATAAATTAGCTAAACTTCCCATCGACCAAAAAGTGAATTTTTGCAATTCCTGTGCGGTGCTGAAATAACTCAACACACTTACAATGGCACTGGTGAAACTGCCAAACATTAGTCCAACAATCAAAATAGCCATCGTGTCCCTTAATTTTTGTGACACTACCAAAACAGCCATTAAAACTAAAAAACTTCCCAAGGAAGATGCGATGACAATTCCGTAATCAGAAACTAAAAAGGTAGGTAATAATCCGGCACCCATAATTACAAAAGCAACGCCTAAACTGGAGCCTGAACTTAATCCCAATACATACGGACCCGCTAAAGGATTTCTGAACAATGTTTGCATCAATAAACCGGAAATAGATAATCCCATTCCAACAAAAATGGCGGTAATGGCTTTCGGCAAACGGAAATTCCAAAGAATAATTTCCCATGAACTTTTAATCTCATTACCAATAACGGAATTAAAAATATCAACTGTTGGAATAGATACTGAACCCAAACTAAGGTTCAAGAGAAACATTCCGATTAATGCGAAACTTAAAAACAAGAAGAGTATTTTATTTTTTTGAGAAAACACTGATTTCAACCATTAAGGAATTAAGGGACATTAAGTGAGGTGTAAATATACTAAGACTATAATTAAAAATGTAATAAATAACTATTTCAACTTCTCAAAAAAGTACAATTCATACTCCGGCACTAATTCCGGATGAAGAATTTTAATTAAATCTTTCATCACTAAATCCGGTCGGCTTGAAGCTAACTCGTAATAAATTACACCACCTGTTCTTCCCTTTTTGGAACTGAAAGAATAAACTTTTTTATTTTGAACTGCTTTGAAATGTTTGTAGTTTGGATTGGCTTTTTCAATTTGTTCAAATGAAGTAAACTGTCCGGGACCAATCCAAAAATCAGCATTTTGGCCTTTTTCTAAAACCGTTTCAAAGGACAAAGACAAACTTCCGGTTCCTTCTGTTTCTTTCCACAAATAATTGCCCTTAGCATTTTCTAGAAATTGAGCCGCCCAACTTTTTCCTTGGGGCAAATACCATTGGTCTTGATAAATTGCACCACTCAAAATTGTTGGTTTTGAATGAGCTTTTTGAGCTAATACAACAGCTTCCAAATAGTCTTTTTCAATGGTTTTGAAAACCAAATCCGCTTGTTCTTCCATTCCGAATAAAACACCGAAAAGTTGAATCCATTCGGCACGACCCAGCGGATGTTGTTCGGTCCAATCGCCATTGTATAAAATTTTTAACCCGTTTTGTTGTAATTGATCATACGTTTTCTTTTCACCATCAACGCCAAAACCAATGATAACATCGGGTTGCATGTCCAATAAAACTTCGGTATTTAGACTTTGATTCGTTCCAATTTCACGTACTTTTTTTGCATCAATTAAAGCTCTGGTTTTTTGGGATGAAACATAATCGGTATTTGGAAAACCAACCAACGATTTTTCAACACCTAACAATTCCAAAGCCGGAATATGAGTGGTGGAGGTTACTACAATTGAATGTATAGGAACTTGAATTTTTGTAAACTTTCGCAAACTATCCGGAAGCACTACTCCCTTTTGATGTAAAATATAGGTGTAATTTTTCTCCGCTGTTGGCCATGGATTAGAAACCGTTACAACAGAATACTGATTAAATTTTTGAATGGAAAGTCCGGTAGCATAACGAATACTGTTTTCAGAAGAAATAATAACAATTTCCTTTTCTTTAGTGTTTTGACAGGCAAATAAACAGAACGTAAAAAAAAGTGTAAGCAAACGAATTTTCATCAGATAATTTTTTTTACAAATGTAGTTGTTTGTAACAAATGTTATAGTGAATACTAAAATTGCATTCTAAATTTGACGAAAAATAAACCATGAGAGATTCTAATACATTCATGTACATCGTTGGCGGAATCATTCTACTTCACTTTATAGTGGGATTCGTTTGGCTGGTTATAAAAATGTCAAATAAGAAAGAAAAATAAGTCCATTTTTAAATTTCGAAACCAAAAATCCACTACTTTTGCACTTGTATTTAGGTTGCACTGTTGATTTTTTTCAGCAGGACATTAAAAGGGAATCAGGTGAAAAAAGTGAGCACTAGATAGTTTTCAGTAAAAACAAAACTACTTACACAAACTTTAAAAATCCTGAGCTGTACCCGCAACTGTGAGCTAACAAGCTTGTTGTTACACTTTTTATACCACTGTTCGCCGCGGCGAACGGGAAGGTTCAACAACAAGACGCAAGCCAGGAGACCTGCCAAGTACGTAACAACTATCAAACCTTCGGGAAGAAAGGTTTTGAAAATTATGACTTGGAAAAATCTACATTGCTGGCTGTTTTTTTTGCTGTACTCATTTAGTTGGGGGCAGAATGATTCGATTATTCGATTAAACGAAGTAATAGTCTCCGATTCTCAATTAAAAAATTTTTCAAAATCACAAACTGTAACTATTTTAAACGACAGTATTTTAAACAAAAATCAAGGTTCGCTAACATCCCTTTTATCAACAAACTCAACTATTTATTTTAAAGAAAATGGAGCCGGTATGGTTTCTTCTGCCTCGTTTAGAGGAACCACAGCTCAACAAACGGCTGTGATTTGGAATGGCATCAATATCAATTCGCAATTAAACGGTCAAACTGATTTCAACACAATTAATCCAACCGATTTTACAAACATTAGCATCAGACCAGGCGGCGGAAGTGTGATTTACGGCAGTGGAGCCATTGGCGGGAGCATTCATTTGAATTCCGAATTAAAGTTTAATACGGCAACCTCTCACCTTTTCCGACTGAATTATAGAAGTTTTGAAACGTATGGTGGTAATTATCAATTAGAAATTGGAAAAGAAAAATGGGCTGTTCAAGCCAGTATTTCGGCAAACAGTTCCGAAAATGACTATGAATACATTGGCTACAACAAAAAAAATGAAAATGGTGAATTTGCTAATCAAAGCTATAATTTCAGTGTCGGACACAAACTTGATGATTCTAATTTTATTAAATTTTACAGTTATTTATTCAATGGAGAACGGCATTTTTCAGGTACGATAACGGTAAATTCGGATGACAAATATGTAGATTTCAATACTCGAAATATGTTGGAGTGGATACTTTTCAAGAATAAGTATACCTCAAAAATAAAAGCAGCATTCCTAACTGAAAAATACAATTATTATGAAAACAAAAATTCAGACATCTATACTTTTGGACAAGTAAACAGTCTCTTTTTAAGGCATGATTTTATCTATACTATTTCGGAATCTATTAAAATCAATACACTTTTAGATTTTACACAAAGTGATGCAAAAGGAAGTGATTTGCTCACCGAAACTCGAACAATTGGAACCGGAAGCATCCTTTGGAAACACAAACTTTCGAATAAGTTAGATTATGAATTAGGCATTCGACAAGAAGTGACCGACATGTATGAGAGTCCGCTTTTATTTTCAGCAGGCACTTCATTTGCTCTAACTGAATTTTATACAATCAAAGCCAATCTTTCCAAAAACTTCCGAATTCCAACATTCAATGATTTGTATTGGCAAGGCAGTGGAAATAGCAACTTAAAACCGGAACATTCCATTCAGGGAGAAATTGGGAATGAATTGAATTATAAAAATTCAAAATTAGTAGTTACTGGTTTTCTGATACAATTGGAAGACATGATTCGTTGGATTCCCACTTCAAACGGACTATGGCAACCTGAAAACACGCAAAGTGTTAAGAATTATGGACTAGAAGCAAAGTTTGAAACCAAAAAATCAATTGAAATGCATTTGTTTTCATTCTCAACTGGTTATGCATACACGGTTTCTGAAAACAATGAAACCGAAAAACAACTCACCTACGTTCCCAATCACAAAGCAAATGCTAATCTGGCCTACAATTATAAAAGTTTTACAACTTATTACCAATGGATGTATACCGGCGAAGTATTTACATCATCTGATAACTTTTACAAACTTGACGATTATGCTCTTTCAAACATTGGAATCGATTATAATTTTGGCAAAAAAAAGACTTATTTATTAGGTTTTCTAGTATTGAATGTTGCGAATGAAAAGTATCAAAATGTAATTTCCCGACCAATGCCCGGAAGAAATTTTAAACTGTACCTAACCATAAATTTATAATGATGAACTTAAAAAAAATTGGAATTCTATTAACTCTCAGTGGATTATTCTTAACAGCATGTACAAATGATGATGATGTTTCTACTCCATTAGGAGCTTACGATAACGGCGTACTTATATTAAATCAAGGGAATTTTGGAGGAGGAAACAGTTCCATTTCCTTTTGGTCAAATGATTTTTCGACTTTCGAATTTAATGCTTTTAGTTCAGTAAATCCATCTGTTCCTTTGGGTGATACCGCACAAGATTTGGGTTTTTATGGCGACAAGGCTTATATAGTTGTAAATCTTTCAAATACCATTCAAGTAGTAAACCGATATACTTTAGAACATTTGACCACAATTTCTACCGGATTATCCAATCCTAGATATATTGCCTTTGCAAATGGAAATGCTTATGTAACGAACTGGGGAGATGCAAGTAACGCAGAAGACGATTATGTGGCGGTAATTAATTTAACATCAAACATCGTAACATCCTCTATTCCGGTGACTGAAGGTCCGGAACGAATTTT
>JAKLIM010000256.1 GCA_022709605.1 Bacteroidota bacterium
CTTTCCAGCTCAAATTGAACCAACCCACCGGATAACACGAGCCGCCTTTTCCTTTTTCGAGCGCACCGGCTACTGCCTGAGCCACCTGACGAACTGTAACCATGGTAGTTCCACCTCTGGGATAGAAGGTTACGATTTTCATTTTTTTTATTATTTCAACAAGAAAAGTCCAAACCGGTTTACGCCACGGTTGTGTGCCGAAAATATAAGGGAGTTCGAGCATCATAATATCCATTCCACTGTGATTGAACGACATGGCAACTTCTTCCTGTATCTTTCGGCTTTGTATATAAGGATGTTTTTCGGCAAGTTTCATTTCAGGCCATTTTTTGGCAAAATACGAAAAGTATGAACCCATGATAACAGCACGTTTCACACCAATATCTTTTCCAATACGCAACATTCTTTCGACAGGTGTAACATTGTATTTCAGGTAGTAATCCATAACCGGTGCCGGTAATTCAATCCGTTCGTCAACACCGCCTGCAAAAACAAATCCTTCGCAACCGGTAAGCAAAAACCTCAGTTCTTCATCCGAAAGGGTTACAAAATTTCCTGTAACAGTTTCCATTTCCGGTGGAATACTTAGATTTTCAGGTAAAGGCCGCATAGAAAGTGATCGAACACTATGACCACGCCTGATTAGCTCGTATGCACTCTCCAATCCTAACAAACCATTACCACCTGCAATAAATACTTTCATTTTTTCATTTTTTCAAAAAACAATTATTTTACCTGTAAACTGATATGCACCATTCATTATATTTACAATAAACACACCTTTTTGTTTGAAAGGAATGTTCATTTCGGGTTCAAACGCTTTTTTATTATACATGCAAATTCCGGCGGTGTTGTAAATTCTGATTGTTTCATTTCCTTTTAAACCGTTAATATGCAATTGATTATGATTATGATAAATTTTTACCGGAAATAATACTGTATTGTCAATCGGAGTATCGATGAGTGTTTTAGCAGCTATAGTTTCGGAAAATGCTGAAACATAGTTACCAAAAGTAGCCCTTACATTGTAATAATATAAAGTATTTGGCTCTATATTGGTTAGCATCAATTCTTCGCCTGTTACCTGATGATCTTTAAGCACATAAGCCGAATCCTGATTTCCATAGGTTAAACTTACATCGTCGAGCGCCAAATTGCCGGTCGATTTATTAAATTTAAATCGTAAAGACTTGATTTGTTGCGATTTTGTAAAATCATACACCGGATAGGTTTTCAAAGTTGTACCTTTGTAAGCAACACTATCAATGCGTATCCAACTGTTGTCTTTTAATCCATCAATTACAAATGAAGAACCGGTTGCAGCCGAAGGAAAACGATACATAAAACTTAATTTAGAAATTGGTTGAGGATAAACTTTTGTTTGCAACCATTCTCCGTTATTTTTAAGCGAGATAGATGGCACAGCATTGCCCGAACTCGTTGCTGTTGTATAATTTCCACTTGCTGTTCCTGTCCAACCGGTTGGCAAAGGTGAGCCCGAAGCTCCTACGGTATTAAACCCTTCTGTTTCAGTTGAATCAACCTGCCCTTTTATTCCATATACGTTCAACAAATAGCCTGTGGCATAAAGTGTTTGCTCCCAGTTGGCAGTAAATTGCGTTGGCAAAATATCCGTTGGTTCCATTACAACCGGTACATCAAGCGCAGATGTATGAAGTTGCATGGTATTAACTGCCGGATAATAAACTCCCGACCGCAACGATTCAATTTTGTAAGTATAGGTATTTTCAGGCATCAACCCCGGAAGATAATAAGATGTTGCATTCCCTGTTAATACAACCTCAAGAATATTATTTCTATGGGGAGTTAAATTCATCGTGTGATTTCCCAGCATATTGAAAACATCGACACCATAAGTATTCCATTCATTCGGGTTGAAAACTGAAATTGGATGCGTTACCGACGATTTTCGTTCAAGCGTAAGGTTTTCGCCCCAGTTAACCGAAGCGCCGGCATCGGCCTGACCCACCATATCGATAATTACACCGCCGTGAACCAGACATATAGCATCATTTCCATTAAATTGCAGCAATGTATCGGTCAGTAAATTTGCTTTGGCGCGCAAATCGGCATTGGTCGAACTATTATGAACAATGACAAAGGATTTTCCTGATTCCAGGCTACCCGAAAGTTTTAATGCAGACCCAAAACTGCCTGCACCGTTCGATTGTTTTTGCAAGCCATATTTTGATAAATGAATCGTTTTTCCGGTACCATTGTAAAGTTCGATGGCTTTATTCCAACTGCTGCCTTCAACATACCCCGAAATAATTAGATCGCCCGCCTGATTATCGCCCTGATAAACATTCAGCCGGTAATTGGTGGCAATAGGATCGGCAATCCATTGAAGTTCAGCACTAACGGGTGTAACATTCGTCGGCTCAAGCGCAACAAAATCAACAGAAGCCAGTGCTTTTACAGGAATCTTAAGATGAGTTGCCAATCCACCACCTGTAATAAGCAATGTATCGCGCACCAAACCGCCTTCGGTAGGACTGAATGTCAATGAAAGATCAACACCGCTCAAAGCGCCGGCCTGACTAATTGTTGTGGTTGAAAGTTGTAATGTAGCTTCATTGTTGAGCAAAGCAACCTGCAAATCAGCATTTAAATTTACACCCTGAATGCGAATACTTTGAGTTCGGGTATTACCACTCAAAATTACGCCCATATCCATTTTATTCCCCGCCCGTGGAGTTAACATAAACGGCTCTGTTTCTTCCGGAAAAGGAAAAACCTGATCTTTTTTATTTCCCCAGATATAATTTGTCAAATCGGGATAATCGATAAATGGATTGCGATTGCCCTGAATATTATAAACGGCTTCGATGCGTGCCAGTTCCTTTGCACTTACCGGATCCTGCAAATGCCATTTCATAAGCAAATCCAACGCCCAGTTCTTCCACACCGGATAACTGTTATTATCCAGCATTGGCGATACAAAAAGCGGGTAAAGTTCCTGATAAACAGTGGCTATATAAAAGTAAGAACGTGCAAAATCACCTTTGTATTCATCAGCCGGTTCAAAGCAGTTACCGGCATAAGTTGTTCCGAACCCATTTTTCCCTATTTTTGATTTCCCATTGTAAAAAGTCGGAGTTCCGGTTACTTCGCCGAGCGGCAAATCATTTTTGGTCGAATTCGTTAATCCGTCGGCCGGATAAAGATGAAAAAGATCTTTGTACGCACCATTGTCATAACCGCCCCACCAACTTTTAGGGAACGAATGTTCGATGTGCATTCCCTCCACCGACGAAAATCCACTGAAATTCCGCACCGAATCCGAGTACATATCAACGACATAATTATCAGCATTGCGGTCGGTATAGAAAAAACCCTCCCACGTAAATCCCGGCCCTGAGCCATAATCAAATTCTCTGAGGGGTTTACAGTAGGTATTGAGAGCTGTTTTTAATTCAGCCTGTTTTTTATTTTTTGCATAATAATAATATCCTGCCGGAACCGAAGCGGTTAATTCAACAGCTTGGAACAACAGAAAAAAGACCAGCGTATAAAACGAAAAGGAATTACAACGTTTCGACATTTTGCTATAAATTTAAATCGTACTTTACAATGAATTGTTTACGTGCAACAAATATAGGAATTTAAACGTGGAAATAGATGACAACAGGCTTAGCTTTAACGAAAAATTCATTTTTCAACTGCTGACAAAGACTATAAAGCTGCCGGAACAAGAAAAACCATGACGCTGAAAGTTGGTGAGTTTATCCGACGTTTTATGCAACACGTTTTACCTTCGGGCTTTTGCAAAATCCGTTACTTTGGTTTTATGGCTATATGCAATATAAAAACCAAACTCAGTTTGTGTTATTCATTGATTTTAACGCCCACTTATTTGTCTAAACTCGAAGGCTTGTAAGCACTGGAAGTTTTACAAATACTTTCGGGGAAAGACCCAATACATTGTACAAAATGCAGCAAAGGCAAATAGACTGTAATCCCGAATCTAATAAATATAAAATTGGAATCAGGATAAAAACACTATAAAACAAAAGCGATCTTTTACTTTATTGAAACCCTTTCAAAAATGTTGATTAAATCATGCAGGGAAAACTATGTTCGCACGCAAACGATTAAATATAACTAACTAAATTACATGCCATTAAAATCAACAAACAACACCATCCAATCTACAAATGTAAGTTTAAATCACCTCCCATATAAATACTCCAATTATACTTCTCCCATAGCAATCGGTACTGTTCAACTTTGTTTTATTTGCCATTTTCGTCAGGGCATTAAATAAATTTTGTTTTTATTTGGATAATTAATGCGTTTAATTAACTTTGTCGCATGAAACCGCCAATGCCCAAAGCCTCGGTCGTTAGGCGGCAGTGTAAAAAAACAAAGAAAAATATCTGTAGACTGAACTTTAGTTTAACGAGAAAAAAATTGACAGGTTGGGCTTCTTAGATCAGAAGAAAGAAAAAAAATAAACTCGTGACAGGTTACAGATTGAAAGACAAAAATCCAAAACGTCACGGTGATATAAGAAATTATTAAAATAAATAATTAGGTAATAAAATGAAGAAGTACGGAATTTTTCTTTTTTTTATATTGGTTTGTTTTGATTCTTTTAGCCAGAACAAAAAAATTAAGATAGCTCTTGTATCTCATATTGATACTACATTTACTTTGATAAATGAGAAAAGTGTTAAGAAAATCGATATCAATTTAAATTACAAATGGCTCGAATTTTTTAAAACAAATCTTGATTCAACGAAATATAATATACAGTTTGAATCAATGCCTGAAAATGTTTTAGATAATTATTTTCTCAAATCGTACATGTATACAGATGGGTTCTTTAAAGCTAGTCCAAAACTAAATAAATGGTTTCGAGATTTAAACTCTAAAAGTGATTATGATATTATAATTATTCTAGGTAGAGTTATATTAATGAATTTTACCGGGTTGACTGACTTAAGTAATTATTCATACGGATTAATGCAAGAAAATAATTTAGCATTTTCATTGAATCGAATTTTGACTTACAAAGCAAGTAATGGGATAATTTTGCACGAAACTAAGTTAAATGATTATTACGATTACATTCGACGATTAAAAACTGTAGATTTTTCAAAAATCACAACAGACAATCTTGACATAAATAATATCGTTCCCGCTATCAATGTTATTGACTCAATAAATAATGGTATCGGAAGTAAAGTTTGTCGAAAAATTGAATCTCACTTTAAATCTTTTCATAAGAAATGATAAAAATTTAGATATCTGACACTTATGCAAAAATTGCGTGCGAAACTAAAAAACTAAAACATATAACATACTTATACAACCAAACACCGACCGCCTAACAAGCTATGTTCATTGGCTGGCTGACGTGAATTTAGCAGGTTTTGCTCCCGCATTCACTTTGTCCGTCAGCTGACGGACAAATGCCCATAGCCACGGTAGTTAGACTTCGCAAAACTAAAAAATGATGCGCTGAGATTTGGATATTTGAATTTTTCTCGGAAAGGTCTACGAGTATTTCAAAGAGTGATTTTGGTTTTTGCGCAGACTCTCGTTAGCGGTTATAGCAAAAAGGAAATAAAACTGAGTTGTGTTTTGAAAAATCTTTGACGAACTGCTCGCTCCAAGACTTCCGTAAGTTAATTAAATTAG
>JAKLIM010000257.1 GCA_022709605.1 Bacteroidota bacterium
ATTGGATACCGATAATGACATGAATAGCGAATACGACCGTTCAATTACACACCAGTTATACGGTGGTGATTGGGAAAATCGCCTTAAACAGGAAATAATGTTAGGTATCGGTGGTATTGAAGCATTAAAAAAATTAGGAATTCAAAAGCAGGTTTATCATTGCAACGAAGGTCATGCAGCATTAATCAATGCTCAACGCCTGGCCGATTATATTGCTGATTCTGGTTTGAAATTCAGCGAAGCACTCGAAGTAGTGCGTTCAAGTTCGTTATATACTGTTCATACGCCTGTTCCGGCTGGGCACGATAGTTTTGATGAAGCATTATTCGGAAAATACATGAGTGACTATCCTGCAAAATTACAACTTTCGTGGGATGATTTTATTGATATTGGTCGCGAACATCCGGGCGATAAAAACGAGAAATTTAGCATGAGTACTTTTGCATGTAATACATGTCAGGAAGTAAACGGCGTAAGTTGGTTGCACGGAAAAGTATCACAGCAAATGTTTAATCCGATTTGGAGAGGATATTTCCCTGAGGAATTGCATGTTAACTATGTGACCAATGGTGTACATTTACCTACATGGACCGCTTCGGAATGGAAAGCTGTTTACGAAAAATATTTTACAAAAGATTTTTATGCTGATCAATCGAACATGAAGATCTGGCAGAAAATATATCAGGTTCCCGACGAGGTAATTTGGAATACCCGTATGACACTGAAATATAAATTGGTGGAATTTATCAGAAATCAGTTCAGAGATAACTGGTTGAAAAATCAGGGTGATCCTTCGCGCATCGTTTCGGTGTTGGAATCGATAAATCCGAACGCGCTGATCATTGGTTTTGGTCGCCGTTTTGCAACCTATAAACGTGCACATCTGCTATTTACCGATTTGAAAAGACTCGAAGAGATTGTAAACGATCCGATTCGTCCAGTTCAATTTATATACACCGGAAAAGCACATCCTGCCGATGGTGGAGGTCAGGGATTAATCAAACGTATTGTTGAGATTTCGCGCATGCCTCAATTCCTTGGAAAAATTATTTTTCTCGAAAATTATGATATGCGTTTAGCCAAACGTCTGGTTTCGGGCGTAGATATTTGGTTAAATACACCAACCCGTCCTTTAGAAGCTTCAGGAACATCAGGCGAAAAAGCGCAAATGAATGGCGTTTTGAACTTTTCGGTACTCGACGGTTGGTGGCTCGAAGGTTACGTTAAAGGTGCCGGTTGGGCTTTGACTGAAAAACGCTCGTACGAAAATCAGGAAAGTCAGGATCAACTTGATGCAGCAACTATTTACAGTCTTCTTGAAAACGACATTATTCCTTTGTATTTTGCTAAAAACACCAAGGGTTATTCGCCGGAATGGATTCAGTACATCAAAAATTCGATTGCATTGATTACACCGCGTTACACCACGAAACGCATGATCGATGATTATTTCGAAAAATTCTATAATAAACTATCTAAAAGAGTAGCTGTAATTAAAGAAAATAACTTTGCGAAAGCGAAAGAATTGGCTGCCTGGAAAGAAAAAATAGCTTTAGGATGGGATAATATTGAAATCCTGAATGTTGAAATTCCTGAAAAGTTGATTCACAATCCTCAGGTGGGCGAAGATTATGACCTGAATATTGTAATTGATACCAAAGACTTGAATGATAAGAGCATAGGCGTTGAATTTGTAATTACAAAATTAGATAAAAACAACAACGACAGTCTTTATGACATTGAAGAATTAAACATTGTAAAAACTGAAGGTTCAAAAATATACTACAATATTGATTACAAACTTACATTAGCAGGTTCGTTTAAATATGGTTTCCGTATGTTCCCCAAAAACGAAGATTTGCCTCATCGTCAGGATTTTTGCTTTGTACGTTGGATTTAGTCTGCATAAAAACATAACAAAAAAAAAGACCGGAAATATTTCCGGTCTTTTTTTTGATAATATGTTGATTTATAATTGATCATTAATATTGAGCTGAAAGAGTTTTCGGTTCACCCAGAGAATAACCAAAGCTAAAACAAGGTATAAAATTGTTATTGTAAACAAGAAACTAAGATCTGCAAAGTATCCTTTTACTAAAATTGCAAGTAAAACATTATTTGTTAAATGAAAAATATAACACAGTATAATATTATGGTTTGAAGTGTAATACAGATATGCCAGAATAAATGAAAAAGATAATATCAATACCAAAAATATTACGCCGTAAAAAATATCAGACATGTAAGCATTTGTTTGCCAAAAAAACCACATGAATCCGGTTAGCAATGTGGCAAGAAACATGTGAATAAAACCACCTGCCTTGTGCTGAAGATAACCTCTCCAACCCAGTTCTTCGAAGAAAACACCAATAAAAGGCCAAATCAGATAGCTTATGTCAATTTCAGTTATTTGAATATCGGGATTATAAATTAATTTATAAAGGAAATATGATATCGGAACAATAATCAAAGGAAATAATGTGATTAAAATTTGCAGTTGGGTGGGTTTTACCGATGGTATTATTCTTCTTTTGAAATATCCACTAAATGTACCGGGCAATTCATAATAAAGTATTAATAAAACGGCGACTAATCCGGGTATGATTTGTGCGAAATGAAATTTTTGAGCAAGTTTGTAAAATTGCTGAATTTCATTTGTCATCAAACTTAACAAAAAAGTCATTACAAAAAAAACAAGAATTTTATTTGAATTGGAGGTTGTCATGTTTAACTGTTTAAACGATATTTGTTATTTAATAAGTATAAAAAATTGTACTTTGATGTAGTCGTTTGCAAATATAAGTCTTTTTTCTTACAGTTACTTTTCGGTTTCAAATATTTATTATCAAATCAATACATTATAAATTTAAATGATTGCATTTTGTTATCATTAACCGGAAGCACTTTTATGATGTACACACCTGATTGTAGTACTTTTGTAAAAATATAATCGGTGTTCGTAGCACTGATTATCAATCGTCCATCAATGCTGTAAATTAATATGTTTGTTAAAATCTCATTAAATTTTAATGCGCCTTCATTTCGGTCCCAATTGAATATGATGGGCGAAACAGCAGGATTATTAACCTGTGTATGTAAAGTGAATGCATCCATGGCGATAGTGGGTTTGCCGGAGTTATCGAAAGCACCGAGCGAATACCCCTGCCATTGACCATAAGCCTGTGGTTCCCAGTAAAAAACGCCCGTTCCTTTGCCACCTGTAACGGTCTTTGTTTTTGCAATCAAATCTGTGAGAAAGTTTTTACAAGCAGTCGGTGAATCCCAGCTCATGCCGCATTCCACTATCATTACTTCTTTTCCATACCGGCTTACCATGTCATTCATGTTATTCAGACAGGCGATATTGCAATTTTGCCAGTCGTTTGAAGTGGTGTACCAATATGGATAGACCGACATACCAATAACATCCCATTTGCCACCATTGTTTTTAAGTCCGTCGAAAATCCAACGAAATGTATCATTTTTATAGCCATTGTTAAGGTGCACAATCACTTTTGCGTTAGGGAAAACCGACTTAACTGCATCGTACCCGCTGGTGGTTAATGCAGCGTAATTCGACATCGAAGTCGATGCTTTGCCTGTTTCCCAAAGCATTCCGTTGCTGGTTTCGTTGCCCACCTGAACCCATTCGGGCGTAATTGCATTGTCTTTCAATAGTGTAAGTACCTGAGATGTATGTGTGGCAACTGCTGTTTTTAAATCTGCAAAACTCAACGAAGTCCAGGCAGCAGGTTTGGTTTGCTTGCCCGGATCGGCCCAGGTGTCGCTGTAATGAAAGTCGATCATCAGCCGTAAACCTAAATCGTTGGCACGTTTGGCTTTTACAAGCACATCGGCAGCATTATTCCAACCGCCGGTCGGATTGACCCACACGCGCAATCGGATAGAATTCATGCCCAAACTTTTCAGTAAAGCCATGCCTTCCATTTGTGTGCCGGCTGCGGTGTAAAACTTTTTGCCGGAAGCCTCCATTTGTGTAATCCAACTTACATCCGCGCCATAAGCAAACGAGGCTGTTGTCTCAGGACTTTCGGCCCGTACAAAACATAGTGATGAAATTAGAAATAGGAATGAAAATAATGTTGTTTTGTTCATTGGAAATATAGAAGTATAGAAAATTTGAAAATTGAGAAAATAGAAAATAGAGTGCACTCGGAAAAGTCAGATTAATACCCCGAAGGGGGAAAATTATAATAACCACCGGTAAAACCGGTGGCAAAAATGAACGACTAAACCGCAGCCCTGAAAGGGTTGAACAAGTTATAAAGTTTTTATTCAACCCTTTCAGGGCTGTATATCAAGAGTCTCATTATCCCGTGGGCTTTACCCACGGTTATTTTTTATTTAGTCCTTTCAGGACATTTTTCTAAATCCGACTTTTCGGGGCAGACTCAAAAATAGAAATTAGAAAATAAGAAATTAGAAATTGATTCTACTTTGACAGATTACAAAAAATTATTAAAAATTTCAGTGACGATAGTATTTTACATCCCCTTTAGTTCCGATAGCTATCAGAATGGGGCAGTAAAAAATTGATTCTAAACTGCCCCTAAATCCCCTAAAGGGGACTTGAAGTTACTATCGATTTATCAATTATTCATGAAATAAAACAATCAGTCAAGTAGAATTAAGAAAATATGAAATTGTAAATTGTAAATCTGTAAATTGTAAATAATTAGATGGTTACTTAAATGCGTCCAGTGCTTTTGTTGGTCGTCCATCGTCGCCCCAGCAACTCAGACCGTAGTGACTCCAGCTTCGGGCACCCTGCGGTTCCCAGTAGTGTACTCCCAGCCCTTTTTTGCCGGGTATGCTTTTGACCATTTTTATCGCATCTTTCAACATATTGTAGGTGTTTTCAACTTTAAAATCCTCACCACCAATCTCCACCAACATCACTTCTTTATTGTATCGTTTCACCATATCATTCATATTGAATTCTAAATCGCCGATAATTTCTGTGTAATCGGGTTTATTGTCGAGCCAGTAGGGGTAAAAGGAGAGACCAATCACATCGTATTTTGCGCCGTATTTTGTGGCATTATCGAACCATGTTCTGAATCTTTTATTATTATTTCCCTGATCCACATGCAGAATGACTTTTATATTGGGATCCACCGCTTTTATGGCATCATAACCTTTGTTGATAAGCTGCGCCAGTTGCGGCCAGTTATCGGTATGACCTTCGGGGTAAATCATGCCTGTGGGTGTTTCATTGCCCACCTGAACCCATTCGGGCGTGATTCCGGCATGCTTTAACGCTAAAATTACATCGTACGTGTAATCGTACAAAGTTTGCTTCAGTTGTTCAAAGTCTAGGCCTTCCCACGCTTTCGGTTTAACTTGTTTTCCGGGATCGGCCCACGAATCGCTGTAATGAAAATTAATCATCACCCGCATGCCTGCTTTTTTTGCACGGAGCGCCAGGGCCACTGTTTCATCTTTGCTGCAATGTCCGCTTGCTTTGTTATTATTCGGGTTTACCCACGTACGCAGGCGAATTGAATTAATGCCATGCGCTTTCAGAATTTTAAAACAATCCTGTTCTACGCCTTTATCGTTGTAAAATTTGTAACCGGTGGCTTCCATTTGGGGTAGCCAGCTGATGTCAGCTCCTTTCGAGAATTTTTGA
>JAKLIM010000258.1 GCA_022709605.1 Bacteroidota bacterium
TCGAAACATCTCGGTCTCCAATTGTAAATTTATTGGTACCGATGTGGGTTTACGTTTTAAAAGTGCACGCGGACGTGGCGGTGTGGTCGAAAATATTTACATCAACAACATAAGCATGTTTGACATTGTAACCGATTCGTTCCTTTTCGATTTGTATTACGGTGGAAAATCGGACAGCGAATCGCTTGAAGAAGGTGACGAAAACAATTCGAAACCCGAAATGATGGCTGCCGATGAAACGACACCGGTATTCAGAAATATTTATGTAAAAAATATTGTTTCGCGAAATGCACGCAGAGCCATGTTTTTCAACGGATTACCAGAAATGAACATTACCAATATTCATGTAGAAAATGCTCAAATCTCTTCGTTGTTAGGAGCCGAACTATCCGAATCAGACGGTATAATTTTGAAAAATATCCATGTTGAGCCCAAACAAGGTGCTGCATTTATTTTGAATAATGTGAAAAATCTAAAAGGAGAAGAACTGACTTATCCAAAAAATATTTTGCAAGCCATTGATATCAAAGGAAAAGAATCAAAAAATATAGATATAAATAATTCGAAGGTATTAAGCAATAAAATAACCAATTTCTAAATATTATTACAAACAATTTTAAATTTAATTATTATGAAGACAAAAATTACTTTTCTTGTAGCTCTTTGCCTGTTGGCAATCAGCAATGTATGGGCAACGAAACATCCAGTAACAACAACTGCCGAATTTACAACCGCCTGGGGAGCTTATGTGGCAGGTGACACAATTGTTATGTCAACAGGAACATATTCTGGTTTCGGCGATAAAAACATAACAAAATCGGTGACAATTATGTCTGCTGATACTACTTCTACAGATCGTCCAATAATTGTAGCCGGACAATTTATTTTCACTCAACCAAATTGCAGTTTTGTAATCAATGGCATCGAAGCTTATTATTATACTGAAGCTGCGTCTGTTACTGACTCAAAATATTTTTTACAAGCTGTAGCAAATACGATGTCCACCGGGACAATTCCATTGATTTCTTTACGAAATTGTACCATTCATGGTTATAGTCGTGGTTTAATTCGTGCAGATAATACTACAGCTGCGAATATTCCAACTATTCCTGAAATATTCATTAACAATTGTTTGCTTTATGACATTTCAAGAGTTCGAGCTGACTATACTGCATTAGGACTTAAAGCAGCAAAGATGACAAAAGTGACCATCAAAAATACAACTTTTTATAATTCTCCATGTGGCTTCTTTTATAGTGAAAACACTGACACGCCTGTAAATTTATTAATCGAAAATTGTTGTTTAATAAAACTGACAAACAATACAACTACAGGAACGCAAACAAATGCATCAAAAATGATTATTTACAATAATGGTAATGCCGGTTCAACCCGTACCATTAAAAATACGATTATTTCCGATTCGTTTGATGGTTCAACTGAAAGAATGCAAATTAAACTCGGCTCGGATGGTACAACAAACTGGGGAAATGCTGACAATGTAGTTTTTGGAAATAATATGAATGCTGCGATTTTTACCAGCACTGTTTTAACTGTTAATAATCAGACTACAGCTACCAGTCTTTCTTATAATTATCCAGCAATGACAATTACAACCGATCCAATTACAATCAATAATTTAGGAGATCCACGTTGGAGAATTAACGGTGTTTGGACAAACGCGATTTCAAAATCGGAAAGTAATATTTTTGCTAATATCCATAATAATCAATTAACAATTGGCAATTTACCATTAAATTCAACGATAAACGTTTACAGTTTCGCTGGTAGTCGCTTATTTTCAAAAAAGAATTCAGGTTCAATTTTGCAAGTTCCGGTTAACTATTCTTGTATCGTAAAAGTTACTTCTGATAAAGAAACAGTAAGTTTAAAAGTTATCAAATAACTAAAACTTACCAATAAAAAAAATCATCCATTTTGCTTTTTATAGGGCAAATGGATGATTTTCTTTTATGTATACTCTATAATTCCTGATTGAATTATTAGCTTTACAATTTCAAAAATAAGTATTTCAATTAAATAAAAAATGGATTCTCGTTGTTAATAACCGAATATACAAACATGCAACATTTAATTAGAACTACTAAGTCGGTTTTACTTCTTCACTTCGTCAAGAGCAATTCCATACGCTGAAACTCCCGGTGCAAAATAAGTAATTTCTCCGGCAGGTTTAAAGTTGGTTGCTAACGAAGCTTTTTTAATCCCTGTTCGGTGAGTTGGATGACTTGAATAATAACTTTCCCAAGTACCTGCGGGAGCTGACGCACCAGCTGTTTCAGGACTGCGATAAGCCCAATAAACGGTGTTCGATTCGTTATCAACCGCAATGCCTGTGATATATAGATTGGCATTGTCAACTGGGGCATCGTCAATGCGTTTTGCACCTGTTCCGCTTATATTGGCCACCCAAAATCCGATTTTATCAGCAGGAGCTGTAACTGAGAAATAAATTTTCTGGTTTATCTGATCCAAAGTAAATGCCCTGATGGCGTAATCGGTTAGTATGGCACCGAGCGAAGGTATCGGAGCTGTTCCGGTAGTGTTAGCAGTGAGAATATCTGTCGCCTGAAAACGATAAATACCTTTACCTGAACCACCTTTTGCCCAAAAATAAACCTGATCGTAATAACATATTCCACCGGTGAACTGATTGGATGCTAAACCATTACCAAAATATCCCAGCCGGTCGGATTTGGTCAGATAATAAGGTGAAGCAGTTTGTGCATCTGCGCTACCTTTCCAGTCAAAATTTCCAAGAGTTGAGTTTTTTGGCGTTTTGTAAATAAATTCGCTGTAATCGGTCCAATAAATATTGTTATTATCAACAAATCCATTGAAAAATCCGAAATGTGAACTTTTTCCGTTGTTGTTAATAATTTCTTTGGTTGTATTGTTACCCATATCTGTAACACTTATT
Source organism: Bacteroidota bacterium (assembly GCA_022709605.1). Lineage (GTDB taxonomy): Bacteria > Bacteroidota > Bacteroidia > Bacteroidales > Paludibacteraceae > Paludibacter. The sequence continues at coordinate 2,939 of JAKLIM010000258.1, forward strand.
TTTCCATCTCCTGCGGTATTTGTCAGCCAATCAGCCTGATAAGATGTTTTTGTTCCGGCATCAAAAATATAAAGCTGATTAGAATAAGCTGCAATATTTAAAGCATGTTTGCCGGCATCAATGGTTGTTGCAGAGTAATTTTCGAAACCCTTTTCAAAAATACGTTGACGCAGGATTTTTCCTCCTTGTTGAGCCATTAGCAAACTTTTGACTTTCACATCGTGTACGTAAAAAGTATCTAAAATGACAATAGAATCTTTTACATTTCCAAGTTTAATGCTCAGTCTCACAATCTCAGAAACTTGTTTTTTATTAAAAAACACATCAACTGACTCTTTATTTGATTTTCTGTTGACAAGGTCAGTGCTTTGTGCATTTTCCGAAAAAGTCCAGGCGTACGTTATATCCAGATTATCCGGATTGTAAATTAGCGCACTGAAATTCACATTTTCGTAATACTTAACCGAATCCACATCGGCATAAATGGTTGGAATACTGTCGTAAACAGTTATATCTAACGTTTTAAGGTAATGCTTATTCGAGTCAACCTGCAAGGTAACTGTATAAATACCGGGTTTCTGATAGATATGGGATGGATTTTTTGCCACTGATTTTGTATCATCACCAAATGTCCAGTTCCAATATTCACCCTCCCACTCTTCGTCGCCGGTAGAAATATTTGTAAACAAAACTTTCTGGCCACACTTTGGCATAGAAGGTGAATAGGTGAAATCAGCCACAACATTGTCACTGCAGCCCGAAAAAATAATAGTCATTCCAAAAAGTGCAACAAATAATTTTTTAAATCTCATTTGATAATAAATTTAGCTCCCGGATTAATTTATTGGTAATCGGGATGTTAAGATGATTTATACTAAAAATTTGAATAAGAAATCGATTTTAATCACCACCTGGTTTTGTCGTTATACCGGGAATTTTTAAAAACGATGCAAATATAATCAATTCTAAGCGGTAGTCCCTCGAAGTTGAATATAGAAATTGTTAATTATTGATATTAATTATAAAATGAAAAATTCAAATTTAGATTTTGTGTATATTTACAAACCCAAACAGGGCATTAATATTATGTTTAAATCAGTTATACTTACAAAAACTGAACTTAAGTTGATAAATATGGGCACTAAAAAGAATTTTGTACTGGACACCAATGTAATTTTGCACGATTATAAATGTATTCAGAATTTTGAGGAGAATGATATTTACATTCCGATAGTTGTTTTGGAAGAACTTGATCATTTTAAAAAAGGCAATGAGCAAATTAATTACAATGCACGCGAGTTTGCACGTGGACTCGATTTGATTGCTAATGAAGATTTATTTAAAAAAGGTGCTTCACTCGGCGATGGTAAAGGAAAATTATTTATAATTACAGGGAGCGAATATCCCGAAATTATTTCCAGGTCGTTTGTCGAAAAAACTCCTGACCATCGCATTCTTGCAGCTGTTTATTCGCTTCGCGATAAGAAAAAATCGGGCAAAACAATATTGGTTACAAAAGATATTAATCTGAGAATGAAAGCACTATCGTTAGGGATTGATGCTGAGGATTATATAAATGATAAAGTTACCAATATTAATATTTTCGAAAAGAATCACGAAGTTTTTGAAAATATTTCTCCTGAACTTATTGATAAGTTATATTCGGGCGAAAACGCAATTTCGTTAGAGGAGCTTGATTTTTCGGGTGATGTGGAACCACAAGACTGTTTTGTGTTGAAAAGTGTTCGCTCGAGTGTACTTGTCAGGTACAATCCCATGACCGGAATGGTGCAACGCGTTGAAAAAGAACGGTGTTTTGGTATTGAACCCCGAAATGCAGAACAGGCTTTTGCACTGAATGTGCTGCTTGATGATGATATAAAATTGGTGGCGCTCACCGGCAAATCGGGAACGGGAAAAACACTCCTTGCACTGGCTGCGGCTTTACACAAAAATGAGAATTACAAACAAATTCTGTTGGCTCGACCTATTGTTGCGCTGGCTAATAAGGATTTAGGGTTTTTGCCCGGCGACGAAAAGCAGAAAATTGCACCCTACATGCAACCGCTTTTCGATAATCTGAATGTTATCAAGCATCATTTTGCTTATCAGGGTAAAGAAATCCGACTCATTGACGAAATGCAAAAAAACAATCAGTTAGTCATTGAGGCATTGGCATATATCAGAGGGCGCAGTTTGAGCGAAACATTTTTTATTGTTGACGAAGCTCAAAACCTCACGCCTCACGAAATTAAAACAATTATTACCCGTGCCGGTGAAGGTACAAAAATTGTATTTACGGGTGATATTCAACAAATTGACTCACCCTATCTCGATATGTTTTCGAATGGATTGGTTTACATGATTGACCGAATGCATGGTCAAAATATTTTTGCACATATCAATCTGATGAAAGGCGAAAGAAGTTTCCTTTCCGAATTAGCAAGTAATTTATTGTAATTCAACGTTTTAAATTTTTTACAAATCCACTATTTATACCTATTTTTTTTATGAAAAGCAACACTGACTTTACCAATAAACTAGCAACCGAAAGTATTGGTAAACTGATTTGGCAATATTCAATTCCGGCCATAACAGGTGCTGTAGTCATGTCGTTGTATAATATTGTCGACAGAATTTTTATCGGGCAGGGTGTGGGAGCACTTGCAATTTCTGGATTGGCTTTGACATTTCCTTTC
>JAKLIM010000259.1 GCA_022709605.1 Bacteroidota bacterium
TGACAAACAAGCCAATCTGAATTATTTTCAGGTAGCGGATGAAAAAACCGAATTCGCTATGACCGGAAATCATAAAACATTCTGGATTCCGGGTGATTACGACACCAATGAATATTTTTACACTACAACCCCTTTGTCGAAAATTGATGCTTCAAAAGTTGATGGTTCAGGCATTGGAACTCATGGATTTTTTGCGAAAAATGCTGTACAAACGCCGCTATTAATGAAAACCTCGGACGATATTTATATCAGCCTTTTCGAAGCAGCGCTTATTGATTATCCGGCCATGCAAATTTTGATTGATAAGAAAGATTATGTACTTACATCGGCCCTCGTGCCCGATGCAGTTGGGACGAAAGCATACATGCAAACGCCACACCATACACCCTGGCGTACGGTGATTGTAAGCGATAATGCAACAGATATTTTGGCTTCAAAAACCATTTTAAATCTAAACGAACCCAGTAAAATTGGAAATACCGATTTTATTAAACCACAAAAATACATTGGCATTTGGTGGGGAATGCATGTACCCAACACCATGTCGTGGGATTATGCTCATGCTCCGAATATTAAACTAAAAGACACTGACTGGAATGCACTTAAACCACTCCCACAACATGGAGCAAGCACAAAAAATGTAAAACGATACATCGATTTTGCTGCCAAAAATAACATTCCGGGTGTATTAGTCGAAGGTTGGAATGTGGGCTGGGAAGATTGGGCCGGAAACTGGAAAGAAGAAGTTTTTGACTTTGTAACGCCTTACCCCGATTTTGATATCAAATATCTGAATGAATATGCACATTCAAAAGGAGTAAAACTGATCATGCATCACGAAACTTCCGCGGCGGTAACCAACTACGAACGACATATTGACAAAGCCATTGACCTAATGAAAAAATACGGATACGATGCGGTAAAAACCGGTTATGTAGGTTGGATTATTCCACGCGGCGAAAGACATGATGGACAATGGATGGTGAATCATTACATTCGTGTGGCTGAGAAAATGGCCGAGAATCAGATTATGCTCGATGCACATGAGCCTGTTCGACCTACCGGATTGCACCGTACGTACCCCAACTGGATGGCTTGTGAAGCTGCCCGTGGCAATGAATTTAATGCCTGGAGCGCAGGAAATCCGCCGGAACATGAAACTATTTTGCCATTTACCCGATTGATGGGTGGACCAATGGATTACACACCGGGAATTTTTGAAATAAAAATGAATTACTATGACCCCAAAAATACAAATCAGGTTCATACTACGCTAGCAAAGCAGCTTGCACTTTATGTAACCATGTACAGTCCTTTGCAGATGGCTGCCGACTTACCCGAAAATTACGAGAAACGTATGGATGCTTTTCAATTTATTAAAGATGTGGCTGTAGACTGGGACGATACGAAATATCTTGAAGCTGAACCCGGCGATTACATAACTGTAGCCAGAAAAGAGAAAAATTCAGACAACTGGTTTCTGGGAGCTATCACCGACGAAAATGCCCGAACATCAGTAATAAAATTCAATTTCCTCGACGAAAAAACCTGGTATGTGGCTACAATTTACGGAGATGCTTCAGACGCCGATTGGAAAACAAATCCAATGAGCTATAAAATTGAAAAAGTACTTGTTAACTCCAAATCAGTACTGAAACAAAAACTGGCTCCCGGTGGAGGTGCTGCTATCAGTGTGACAAAAGCTTTGAAGGATGAAATGAAGGGATTGAAAAAGATTTAAAGAATTATATATTGTATTGATATATAATAAATTAAATTTTCAGAATGAAGGTTTCGAATGTATTCGGAACCTTCATTCTGTTTTAATAAATCGGTAAAAACATAATGATCTGGAAATTAAATAATTTAATGAGGTAAAATTTTGCAAAAAAAAGAATATAAAATCCAAAAATATCACTAATTTTACCCTCAGAAAATTCAATATTTATTCAATTTACATTCATTTATTATGAAAAAAATACTACTTATATTTGTATTATTCGGGCAATTAATCTTTGCTCAACAAGTTGGTTTTCTTTCAGTTAAAACAATTGAAAAATTAAATGGCAATGGATTCTATCATCCGGTTTTCAGTCCGACAAGTGATTTTCTGATTGTGACCAATATGAATTTCGAAGGTTTGAAAATGATTTCGCTCAAAACCAACGAAGTAAAAACCATTACTGAAGAAAAAGGCGCAGGTTACGGCGTACGCATCAGTGACGATGGAAATTCTGTTCTGTTCAGGAAAACAGAATTGATTAAAAACTTAAAATACAGCTCCTTACATCTGCTTACTTTAAATAATAATTCACAGAAACAATTAATTTCACGTACACGCGATAATTTCACTTCTTCTTTTTCGGCCAATAAACCTTATTTTGTAAAAGGAGTGAAACTTAACCGAAAATCGGTACCCCAAAGTGAATTAAAACCGGTAATACAAATTGAAGACCGAAAAATGATTTTATACAAAGGTTCGAACAGAACTAAATTAACTCCAAACGGTGAAAATGCAAGTTATATCTGGCCATCAGTTTCACCCGATCAAACCAAAATAGTTTATACAGTTGCTTCAAAAGGTACCTGGGTTTGCGATATTAATGGTAGCAATGTAAGGTCGCTCGGTAAATTAAGCGCCCCGAAATGGCTTAACAACAATACAATAATCGGCATGGACGACAAAGACAACAACAAGGAAGTTATTTCATCGACCATTGTAGCTGTTTCATCGGATGGAACAATGAGACAAACACTTACGAATGAGTTTGAAGTTAAAGCCATGTATCCAACTGCTTCGGTGGATGGAAAGAAAATTGCTTTTTGTACCGACAATGGAGATTTATATTTACTTAATATTGAAAATAAATAAGGTCTAATGTTATGAAAAAAATATATATAATTCTACTTTCATTGTCAACTTTGGTTGCTGCAACTGCTGCCGACTTAACCGGAGTTAAGATTTACATCAACCCCGGACACGGAGGTTACAATGGTTCGAACGACAGAAATCTTATTACAATCAATTACGAATTGGGCGATACCCTGGGTTTTTGGGAATCGTACAGCAATTTGCAAAAAGGATTGGCTTTGCGTGACATGCTTCAGGCTTCGAATGCCACAGTATATATGTCGCGAACACTAAACAGAGATGAGGACGATCGGGTACTTTCTGAAATTGCCGAGGAAGCAAATGCAAACAATGTAGATGCATTTTTATCTATCCATAGTAATGCATTGGGCACCAACACCGGAACTAATTATTTACTATTGCTTTATCACGGATACGATAATACTCCAACCATTGGACCGAGTCTGCCGATGGCAACAGCTGCCTGGCCACGGTTAATTACAAACGGACTAACCGTTTGGACACATTATACTACAAGTACCAATATCAGAGGCGATTATTCATTTTACGGAAACACTTCAGGTTTGGGAGTTTTGCGCCCGCTAACTGTTCCGGGATTCCTGTCTGAAGGTTCGTTTCACGATTATCAACCCGAAACACATCGCTTGTTGAATAATGATTACCGACGATTAGAAGCAACAAACTTTCACCGATATTTCTGCGATTATTTCTCCGCCACATTACCCACAACCGGAATTATAGCCGGTTGGGCAAAAGGAAAAGATGAAACGATTAATCACAGCAGATTCAATTACAAAGCCGGAACTACAGACAGATGGTTGCCATTAAACGGGGCGAAAGTAAAATTGATGAATGCTGCCGGAGATTCATTAAATGTATATCATGTGGACACTTTGTACAATGGAATTTTCGCATTTCATAACCTGACTCCCGGAACATACAAATTAAAAATTGAGGCCGTAGATCATACGACTAAAGACACCACTTTAACAGTTACAGCCGCTACAACTACTTTTGCAAAAATGTTGTTAGTCAATGAAAATATTGTAATTCAGAAAGACACAACACCCAACTATCCCGAACCGGTTCAGGAAGCAGGAATTGTGGCCGTCAACAATTATAAATTCGGAACTGCCGAACCTATAATTCCGGATTGGCTGAACCAATCGCAGATAAAGAAAGTAGTTTATCGCAACGAGAAATTATATGTATTAACGACCGAACCAAAAATAATAATTGCCAATGCTGTGACTACTACAAAAATTCGTGAAATGGATTTGACAGGAATAACCGGTGGCGTTTCAAAATTAAGCGATATCGCATTTACAGCCGATGGTTATTTATTAGGTTGCAACAAGGATACAATTTCACTACCCGAAACAAAAGGACGTTATTTTAAAGTTTATACATGGGATAATGATTCTATTGCTCCAAAATTATTGTATCAGACTCAGAATCAGGCATCATGGGCTACCGGAGTAGTTGGTGAAACAATGGCCGTGAGCGGATCTCGTTGGAAATGTGCAATTTACACACCTTCAGTAACTGTAGGGAGCACAAAACAAATCAGAATAATGGGTTTGCAATACGAAGAAGGAATTGCTGCCATTGGCTATAAATACATGATGAGTGTCGCATATTATACCGAAGCATTGTGGGGAAAGAAAATGCAATTTACAATTTCACCAACCGGTAATGATTATTTTTTCCTCGATAGCGAAGTTGTTTTACCTACCGAATTCAAATTTGATTGGACATTAGCCGATAGATCAGCATTGGTGAACAATGGGGTTTTTGCTGAAAAATCAGGGTACACCATTCACCCTGTTGCATCAGGAATCAATTTTTTCCGTCATGCAAAACATGTTTTTATGACTTCACCGGTTTGTCAGTCCGATACTACAGCAGTAGGAGTTGCTTTATTCAACATTACCAACGGATTATCGAATGCTGTAAAAGTATCACAAAAACTACCTGAAGCAGGATTAGGCACACAAAAAGCAAGCTATATGGCAGCAGCCGGAAAAGTTAACGGATATGATATTGATTTATTAATTCTGGCTCAAAATGAAGGAATGGCCCGTTATAAAACAGCTTCAACAACTGTTGCCAATATTTATGCATCCGAATTAAATCTGGCTGTTCCAAATTGCGTTTGTCCGAACACCTATAATTTCGGATTTACACTTAACGAAAATGCCTCCAATGTTGATATTAAAATTCTGAATGGAGACAGCATTGCAAAAATTATACCCGGTGGAGCTCTGCTTAAAGGCCCAAACTCCATTGCAGGAGTAATTGATGGTGTAAATCCGGGTGAATACTCCTGGTCGGTAGCTGTAACTGCCGATGCATTAGACCGTCCGGTAAAAATTTCGGATAATACCAATGGATTAATGCAGTACAATTATCCGAGGGCAGTATCGGTCGATAATAGTTTCAACAGTTCCTATTTTGGTCGAATCTACGTTTCCGAATCTGCTTCCGGAGCATTACCTGCACGCACTACTTCAGATGGAATTTACATATTAAATGCTGCATTACAGGACATTACTGCTCAGGCCGCAACTGCTTATAATGGTGCCATCAGTTGGGGAACATCAAGCACCAGCAGCCCGATGCGATTGTCGGTTGGTGAGGACAGTAAAGTATATGTATGCGACTGGAGTGATGCACATCCGGGCGTTTGGGTGATGGATCCCGCTTCACCGACCTCAGCATTTTCACCGGTTTTCGATGGACT
>JAKLIM010000026.1 GCA_022709605.1 Bacteroidota bacterium
GGTTACCTGTGGGGTATAAATAACGGATATCTGAAAAAATGCCAATATAAAAAAATAGCGCTGAAAGGTTGGAAATACCTTTCAACTTTCGCACTTCAACCCGATGGAAAAGTAGGTTATGTGCAACCCATTGGCGAAAAAGCAATTCCCGGGCAAATTGTAAATGCAAATTCAACTGCTAATTTTGGGGTGGGAGCATTTTTGCTGGCCGCCTCCGAAATGCACAGATTTGTGAAGAAATAAAATTATTTACAATTTTTCTATTTACCATTTACTATTTCTTTTTTTTCTAATTTTCAATTTCAAAAACTTAATACATCCATGAAATTCAAATCATTTTCATTACTTAAAAACAAGCTTTGGTTGGCAATATTCTTTTGCGCCACACTTGTTGTACCTGCAATTGCAAAAGATAAAACTTCAGCTTATCTGTTTGTTTATTTCACAGGCAACCGCGTAGAAGAAGAGCAAATTTGTTTTGCTTTGAGCTACGATGGCTATAATTACAAAGCTTTAAATGGCGGAAAACCGGTTATTAATTCAAAAGATATCAGTCTGACAGGTGGTGTTCGCGATCCGCATATTTTGCGCGCTGAGGATGGCAAAACTTTTTACATGGTAGTTACCGACATGACTTCGAACAAAGGCTGGGACTCGAACCGCGGAATGGTTTTATTAAAATCGACCGATTTAACGAACTGGACTTCGACAGCTATAAATATTCCGACTGTTTTTCCTGAATTTGCCGATATTGACCGTGTGTGGGCTCCTCAAACTATTTACGACCCCGAAGCCGGAAAATACATGGTTTATTTTTCGATGAAACGAAAAGGTCCGGGCAATTTCGATATTATTTATTATGCTTATGCCAATAAGGATTTTACTGCGCTCGAAACCGCACCGAAGCAACTTTTCTACCATCCCGAAGGCAAATCATGTATTGACGGAGACATTGTTTTTAATAAGGACAAATATCACATGTTTTTCAAAACCGAAGGGCACGGCAACGGAATTAAGAAAGCCATCGTAGATAAATTGACCGGGAAATGGGAAATGATTGACAAATATTATCAACAAACTACAAAAGCTGTGGAAGGAGCCGGAGTTTTTAAACTTAATAACTCGGACGAATGGATTTTGATGTACGATGTATATTCGAGTGGTTATTACGAATTTACAAAAAGTACTGATTTGGAAAATTTCTCACTCATACAGGATAAAATTTCGATGAATTTTCATCCCCGCCATGGAACGGTATTGCCCATTTCGGATAAAGAAGCCGACAGGCTTTTAAAAAAATGGCAACCCATTGATGAAGTTTTACGTTCTGTTCAATCAAAATCTGTAAAGAATATCAACATTAATATTGATAATAATAACAAAACAATTTTTTTACCTGTAAAACCGGGAACAGATTTAACGAAATTCAATCCTGAATTTCAGCAAAATAAAAAAGTAAAAGTTAAACCTGCAAAAGCAGTTGATTTTACAAAAGGAGCAGTAAAATATAAATTCTGTGTGGCAGGCCGAAAACCTGAAACATATAGCGTTTCCGCAGCCGAAATGCGCAATCCTGCTTTAACCGGTTTATATGCCGACCCGGATATTATTTATTCGAATAAAACAGGCAAATATTACATTTATCCCACTTCCGACGGTTTCGACGGTTGGTCTGGCAAATATTTCAAAGTATTTTCGTCGCCCGATATGGTGAACTGGACCGACGAAGGAAAAATAATTACGCTGGGCGAAAATGTAAAATGGGCCGATCGCAATGCCTGGGCGCCAACCATTGTTGAAAAGAAGATAAACGGACAATACAAATACTTCTATTATTTTACGGCTGCGCAAAAAATTGGTGTGGCTGTTGCCGACAATCCGGCCGGACCATTTACCGACAGTGGTAAACCTCTATTGGATGCCCGCCCGAATGGAGTTACACGTGGTCAGGTGATTGACCCTGATGTTTTTACCGATCCTGTATCAGGCAAATCGTATCTTTATTGGGGAAATGGCTTTGCAGCTGGTGCTGAATTGAATGATGATATGGTTTCGATTAACAACGAAACAGTCAAAGTAATAAACGTTCCCGGAAGTTTTCGTGAAGGTTCGCATGTCTTGTATCGTGATGGCAAATACTATTTTATGTGGTCGATCGATGATACCCGCAGCCCAAATTATGCAGTTGGTTATGCATTTATGTCGTCGCCACTTGGTGAACTCACTGTGCCTGAGAACAATGTAATCCTACGCAAAGACGAATCAAAAGGAATCTACGGAACCGGACATCACAGCACCATTCAGATTCCGGGTAAGGACGAATGGTATATCATTTACCACCGTTTCAATTACCCCAATGGCATCAATATGGGCGGTTCGGCAGGATTTAATCGCGAAGTTTGTATAGACAAAATGGAATTTAACGCCGACGGAACTATTAAATCTGTATTGCCAACGCACGAAGGAATACAGGTTGTGAAATAACGCTGTGAAATAAAAATTCAAACCCATGAAATCAAAACTAATCGTAATCGCCTGTTTTGCAGCTGTATCAATTCAAGCTTTTGCTGCAAAGCCAACTTCAAAATCCATCAGCCCTGATCTTTTCGGAATTTTTTTCGAAGACATTAACTATGCTGCCGATGGTGGTTTGTATGCCGAAATGGTGCAAAATAGATCTTTCGAATATTCACCAAGCGATAAAGGGGGCTGGAATTCGTTTACTTCGTGGGAATATGTGGCTTGGGGATTTGGTTACGGAACCGTTTCGGTGGAATCAAGTTCTCCCGTACATCCAAACAATCCGCACTATGCCGTTTTGAATATTGAAGATGCAGGAAAAGAAGGGATTGGTCTGAAAAATTCAGGTTTCGATGGCATGGTGGTAAAAGCCGGCGAGAAGTATAATTTTTCGGTTTTTATTCGTCAATTGTCCGAACAGGCAGTTCCATTCGGAGTTAAAATGTACAATAAAAAAGGAAAACTGTTGGGTGAAACAACAATAGCAACAGATTCGAAAGACTGGAAAAAATATTCGGCAAGCCTGAATATTACTCAAAGTTCGGATACAGCAGAACTGGTTTTATTGGCAACCGGAAAAGGAAAAGTAGCTGTGGATATGATTTCACTTTTCCCCGAAAAAACATTTAAAAACCGTCCCAACGGTATGAGAGCTGATCTGGCTCAAACGGTTGCCGATTTGCAACCCAAGTTTATTCGTTTTCCGGGTGGTTGCCTGGTTCACGGCGATGGACTGGGAAACATGTATCGGTGGAAAAACACAATCGGGCCGAATGAACAACGCATTGCTCAGAAAAACATCTGGGGCTATCATCAAACTGCCGGGTTGGGTTATTTTGAATATTTCCAGTATTGTGAAGATATTGGAGCTAAACCACTTCCGGTTGTGCCGGCAGGCGTAAGTTGCCAGAATTCAGGTGGAACCTGGCGAATTGGCGGCACGGGTCAGAAAGGTATTCAACTTTCAGAAATGGATGAGTACATTCAGGAAATTCTGGATTTGATTGAATGGGCAAACGGACCCGAAACTTCGGTTTGGGGCGCTAAACGTGCCGAAGCAGGCCATCCGAAACCCTTTCATTTGAAATACATTGGCATTGGAAACGAAGATAAAATTACACCGGTTTTCGAAGAACGATTCCGGCAGATTTATGCGGTGGTGAAAGCGAAACATCCCGAAATTACCATTATTGGCACTGTAGGGCCATTTCATTCAGGTGAAGATTTTATGCAGGGTTGGAAGTTGGCTCGTGAGTTAGAAATTCCGATGGTTGACGAACATTACTATGAATCGCCAGAGTGGTTTATTGCCAATCAGAAGCGATACGACACTTACAAACGTTCTGAGTCAAAAGTATATTTAGGGGAATATGCATCGCGTGGAAACAGTTTGTTCAATGCATTGGCTGAAGCTGCTTTTATGACTTCGCTGGAGCGAAACGGCGATGTGGTGCTGTTAAGTTCGTATGCTCCTTTGCTTGCCAAAACCGGTCATACACAATGGAATCCGGATTTAATTTATTTTGATAACTATAAAATTGCACCCACGGTCAATTATTATGTGCAACAATTGTTCTCCATCAACTCAGGCGATACTTATTTCGATCAGGTTATAAACTTACCGAAAGATTCAACAGTGGCTGCCTCGTGTGTGCGCAATAGCAAAAACGGAAAAGTGTTTCTGAAATTGGTAAATGTTGGTAAAACTGCTCAGAAAGTAAACATCGATTTAACAGGAATTTCCGGTTTTAAATCCAAAGCAATAAAGACCTTATTGACGGGTGCCGGAGATGCTAAAAATACATTTGAAAATCCTCAGAATGTAGTTCCGGTTAAATCTGAAATTAAAATGAAACGAAAAAGCGAATATGAAATACCGGCTATGTCGCTGACAGTGATCGAAATGTAGAATATATTATTATTTAAACAGATTTGTTTTAATCCTTTACTTGTTCAATAATTTTTACTGTTTTAAAAAAAAATAATGATTTTTTGAAACGTATTAATTATTAATGGGATAGAGTTATTACAACATTTCCTTTTTTATGACCACTTTCAACGTAAGTATGAGCATCCGGCAATTCTTCCATTCGAAATTGCCTGTCGATTATCGTTGTCAATTTGCCATCTTCAATAAGGATTCGGATAAAATTAAGAGCTTCTGTTTTATTAACTGACATCGCAAAAATAACTTTCTGTTTATTCCTGAATTTTGTCAGAATTGATTGTAAAACATGTTTAAAAGACATTAGAGTTGTAATATATTTGCCATTATATGTTAGCGCATTACGACAAATAGTAAACGAACTTTTGCCAACAGTATCAAAAATAATATCGTACCTTTTTTCCATGGAAGTAAAATCTTTTTTTGTGTAATCTATCACATTCTCTGCTCCCAATGATAAAGCTAACGCTACATTTTTTGTACTGCAAACTCCGGTAACTTCGGCTCCAAAGTATTTTGCCAATTGTACGGCAAATGTTCCGATACTGCCCGATGCCCCATTTATAAGTACTTTTTGTCCCTTTTGGATATTGACTTTCTCTTTCAGAAAAAATAGCGCCGTAGTTGCACCGTCAACTACAGAAGCCGCCTCTTCGAACGACATGTTCCGAGGTTTTATTGCAAGCGAACCATTTTCATTCATGCATTTATATTCAGCATAACAACCTGTTCCAAACCCTCTGAATCCAAAAACTTCATCACCCACTTTAAACTTTATTACAGTAGTGCCAACTGCTTCAATCGTACCTGAAAATTCAGTTCCCAAAATTTGATACTTTTTAGTTGGTCCCGCAAATCCAAGCAATATTCTGCTTAAAAATGTATCACCTCTTCGCATCATACAATCGGCGGTTGTAACGGATGTTGCACAAATCCGGATTAAAACCTCGTTCGCTTTGGGGATAGGTTTTTCCATCTCAACCGGTTCCAGTACATTTGGCGAACCATATTTTTTATAAATAATTGCTTTCATCTTTTTATCCTGCTCTGTATAAAGTTGGTGTAATTCCAACTTTCTTTTTAAAAAGTTTGCTGAAATTTTGCGGGTATTCAAACCCAAGTTCAAAAGCAATTTCATTGATGCTTTTATTGGAACTAGCCAGCAAAGTTTTGGCCTTCTCCAGGAGCTGATAATGAATATGCTCCTGTGCATTTTTTCCTGTTTCGCTTTTAAGCAAGTCGCTGAAATAATTCGGTGAAAGATTCATGGCTTCGGCACAATACTTAACGGTTGGAATGCCAATGCTCTTGATTTCGTGGGAGTTGAAATAATTTGTAATGAACTCCTCAAACCTGATAATGATATCTTTATTCTGATTGGTGCGAGTGATGAATTGTCGTCCATAAAACCGATTGCAATAATTCAGCAACAGCTCAATATTCGATAGGATAAGATTGTGAGTGTAAAGGTCGATATTGGTATTGTATTCATTCTCCATTTGTTTTAAAATGGAAAGCAAGGTTTGTTTTTCCTGGTCTGAAAGATGCAAGGCTTCGTGTTCAGCATACGAGAAAAAAGAATATTCATGCATTTTTTTACCTAATGCAGTATTCCGTATTAATTCAGGATGAAAATACAAACCCCATCCTTCGGTAACGGGTGCGTCTTTTTTTCGGTCGAAAGTAATTATTTGTTCCGGTGCGGTGCAATGCAAAGTGCCTTCCTGATGATCAAAGGTTTGTCGGCCATACACAAAACTGCAATTGTTTTTAAAATTGACTGAATAAAAACTGCAAATAAAACTTCCCGATTCGGGTCCGTTTTGTACGTCTACATTTGAATAGTCGATAATGGTAACCAATGGATGTTTCGGTTTGTCAAAACCAGTTATTTGGTGCAATTCGCTAATTGTTTGAACTTTGTAAGCTATATCATTCATTTTTGTAAATTTATTTCGTTACAAAGTAAGACAATTTTGAAAGATAAATAACTAGTCAAATTACTGAATGTTGTATCCAAATTATCGGAAATTGAACTTTATTTCAGTTCTTTTTCCATAACTTTGTCAAACCGGCTGTCCAGACAATCTGTATCACAGTCATTTTATATATATCTTCTCACTTTTTTCATATATGATTTATAATCATCACCAACTCTTTTTGTAAAAAATTTTCTTCTCCCGGAATTATTAAATGATAAATTAGTTACATTATTAAGTTCACAAATATGCCAACATTTTTTTTATTTAGTTTAAATTATTGCGAATATTTATAAAAGATTAATAATTTTAGAATAAATTATTTTTTAAATATAAGTCAAAAAGCAGTTATTCAAAATATCACATAATTATTATGCTGCCAATCAATTGCTATTAATAGTAGTCAGTTAAGTTGTAAAAAATATATGCTAAATAAACAATAATATTAACTTAAATAGTGATTGTATTTCAATTATTATCCCGAACTTTGTAAAAAGTTGTTGATTGTACTCTATTATTTATTGTCAATCAGGAAAATATCTGTTTTTTCCTAAATCAACAACGCTTCAAATCTCATTTTCTAAATGCAATCTTAGTTTTTTTAGTAGGTTATTAAATCTGAAATAATCGGTAATTGCATCTTAATTTTTTTCTGTTTATTTTTTTTACAGATATTTTTTTTTGAGATTAATTTCTACAAAAATTAATAATGGTAGTAAATTTATTTATGATCAATTTTAGATTCATTTTAATCGTTGTTTAATAAAATAAAATAATATGAAAACGCATAGAAGATTAATAATTAGAAATGTAGCAATTTTAATTGCCTTATTTTTGATCCAATTAAATTGTTTCTCAGATGTTATCAAAACAGTAGGAGCATCGGGCGCTGATTATTCAACATTGAAGCTTGCCTTTGATGACATTAATGCTGGAACTATAAATACAGGTGTAATCACTTTGCAAATTATTGACAATACAACAGAAACTTCTACAGCAGTATTAAATGCAAGTGGTTCCGGAAATTGCAGTTACACCTCCGTTTTGATTTATCCTACCGTAAGCGGAAAGGCCGTTACAGGTGCTTTAAATGCACCACTTATAGACCTAAATGGCGCTGACAATGTTACCATAGATGGACGGGTAGGTTCAACGGGTACATTAAAAAATTTAACCATAGTAAATACAAGTACTTATTTTGCCGGGAAAACATCAACCATCCGATTTATCAACGATGCTACATTAAACACTATCAAATATTGTACACTTAAAGGTTCCTCAACAGACCCTACTGCGGGAATTATATTTCTGAGTACTACTACAGGAACAACGGGGAATGATGGAAATACCATTAACAATAATGATATTACATGTGCCGAAGATGTCAACAGACCAATTAATGTTATTTATTCTTATGGTACTTCTTCCACTACCCGGAATAGTGGTAATACATACAGCAACAACAATATATATAATTTTTTAAACAGAAGCGCAGCCTCCACAGGTATCAATATAGACGAGAATAGCACTGATCAAACAATAACTGGAAATAGTTTTTACGAAACTACTACTTTCGCCCCTACTGCATCAGTTTCATACAGTATTATTTTGATAAGTACTGTAATGGCAGGTGGTTATGTAATTTCCGACAATTATATAGGTGGTAATGCACCATTGTGCTCGGGTACTTTTAGTAAAACTACAGGTACTTCTCCATTTTACAACAATACATTTTTTGCTATCAATTTGAATGTTGGAACAACCACTGCCACAAGTGTACAAAACAATACAATCAAAAATATTAACTGGAGCAATTCCGGAGCAGCATTCTGGACAGGAATTCAAGTTACTGTAGGCTCAGTAAATATTGGAACAATTACCGGAAATGTAATTGGGGCAGCCAGCGGACAAGGATCGATAACCGTAACCGGAGGAGCTACAGATGCAGTTGTTCACGGTATATATTTCCTGGGAAACGGAACTATAAATTGTCAAAACAATACCATCGCATCCATCACTTCGATTAATTCAGATGCAAGCGCTGCAACGAACTTCTACGGAATAAGACGTGGAAATACCAGCACAAGCAATGTGAGCAACAATACAATTGGAAGTTCTGTACAGGAAAACAGCATTCAGGCAATTTCGGCAAGCTCTTCCAATGCACAATATGTACATGGAATTTACAATTCTACCGGTGGAACATTAACAGCAAGTAATAACATAATTGATAACCTTACGAATGGCTCCACCAATACAAACGAAGGAACAACCGGACTTGTAAATGGCATTACCTCAAGTTACGGAATAAACGTTTTAACAAGCAACACCATTCGCAATCTCGCGATTGCAAATGCCAATAATACATCAACTCATCTGGCAGCGGTTGGTGGTATCGTTTTAACCAGTACAAATGCTTTGAATACCATTACCGGAAACTCAATTTACAATCTATCGAACAGTTTCAATGGTTTTGCTGGAAGTGTGGTTGGTTTGTATTTTGGCTCTACTGGTATGTACACGTCCGTTTCCCATTCTGTAACCGGCAATTTTATACGTGGCTTAACTGTAACAGGCTCTTCTGTAACAGGTTCTTCCATTTATGGCATAAAAGTCAACACCGGACAAACAACTTATGCCAACAATATTATCAGCCTGAATACAAATGCTGATGCTGCGCTTTACGGATTTTATGAAACCGGGACATCAAGCAATAATAATTCATTGTATTTCAATACGATAAGTTTGAGTGGTACTACAAGCGGTGCAACAAACAGCTATGCGTTATACAGTGCCGGCTCAGCCAACACACGCAATATAAGGAATAACATTTTTCAAAACATACGTTCGAATGCAACCGGGAAACATTACGCAGCCTATTTCAATTACAATGTAAACACCTTGCTCACATTGGATTACAATAATTATTATGTTAATGGCACTGGAGGAGTTTTAGGTTATTACGGTGGAAGTGATGTTACTTCTTTACCTATTGTTACCAATAAAGACATTAACAGTTTAAACATAAATCCCTTGCTTGCAAATGCCGTAGGTGCAAATGCAATTAATTACAAACCAAATTCAGATAACCTTGAAGGGACAACAATTACCCCATTTACAACTGATTATGCTTCAACCTCACGTTCGGCAACACCTACAATAGGTGCTTATGAAACAAATCTGAGTTTAAATATTGATGTGTATAAATCAGGAATCTATCAATCAACTTATTCTACATTGAAATTAGCATTTGATAAAATAAACAATGGAACACATACAGGCAATATTGAACTGAAGATAAAAGCAAACACTACCGAAACATCTTCGGCAATTCTTTATCAAAGCGGTTATACCGGTGCAGGTGGAGTTTCCAATTACAGTTCAGTGAGTATTTATCCAATAGCATCGAATATTTCAATTACAGGTAATTTCGATGCACCGCTAATCACCTTAAACGGAGCCGATAATGTAACGATAGATGGTAGAGAAAACACATCAGGGTCATCTAAAAGCCTGACATTAACAAATTCGAACACAAGCTCGGGAGCCGTTGTAGTTCGCTACATTAACACAGCCGAAACAAATATAATCAAGTATTGTGCGCTGAAAGCCTCACCTAACAACAATGGTACAGGTATAATTTATTTTACAGGTGCAGCATCTGTAAATGGTAACAATAACAATATTATTGAATACTGCGATATTACTTGTAACAGTTCAGGAAGACCTGTAAATGCAGTTTTTTCATCAGGTACTTCGGGTCTTGAAAATAAATTTAATATTATACGGTATAATAATATTTACAATGCGTTTAGTCCCACTGCAAACTCCTATAATATTAACATCTCAAATTCGTCATCCGATTGGACTATTTCGAACAACAGTTTTTATGAAACCACAACTTTCGCACCTGCCGGTGCATACAAATACTATCCGATTTTTATGAATACGGGGAATAATCATAGTGTTAAAAATAATTATATTGGAGGAAGCCTACCCGAGTGTGGTGGAGGACCATTGACAATTAATGCAAGCCTGACGCATTATTATGCAGGAATTTTTATAAATGGTGGTTCTATAAATAAAAGTATTGTTGAGAATAATATCATACGAAACATAAATTACACCAGCACCAATTCAAATCCATGGGACGGAATTTATATAAACTCCGGTAATGTTGATGTTATCGGAAATACGATCGGGGCTGAAACGGGTACAGGTTCTATTACAATTAATACGCCAGTTGCATCGGCTACAGCAACTATATCGGGTGGAGTAGTTACTTCTATCAATTTGGTTGGAGGCGGAAGTGGCTATACTACAGCTCCATTAATCACATTTTCAACAGCTGGAAGCACAGTTCCTGCAACGGCTACCGCATTTATTACCAACGGCGAAGTTACAAGTATTACTTTAAACACCGGTGGCTCAGGTTATACTGGTGCTCCTGGCGTAATTTTTGATGCGTCAACATATTCAACATCGCATGGAATGATTCAAAATAGCCCCGGTACGGTCAATATTATCAATAACAAAACCGGATCCATTACTACTGTCGGTTCAGCCACTTATTCGCATGGTTTTGAATCAATTTATATTCGTTCATTAACCGCCTCATCTGTTACAACTATCAAAAACAATCTTTATGGGAGTTTGTCAACAGCAAATAGTATTTATGTAAGTTCATCGGCAGTAAATTCTCCTCAAAAACAAGATGTGTATGGTATATATAGCTCATCGTCAGGTACAACCATTATCTCGGGAAACACCATCGCCAATTTGACGAATGGAGACTTGGGTACAAATTCCGGATCCAAAACCCGGGGTATCCAAACCATTGCGGGTACAAATAATATCTATGACAACGTTGTTCGAAATCTTTCGGCAAGCAGTGGTAATAGCGGTAAGAGAACATCAGCTTCAGTAATCGGCATTTCACAAACATCAACATCGGGCAGTTATCAAACAGTGAAAGGCAATCAAGTATATCAATTATCAAATACAAATCCAACGCAAAGAAACAATGTAATCGGCATCTATTTTTCGGGTATTACAAATGGCACAAATAACGTAACAGAAAATTTCATTCATAGTATAAGTAGTTCAACTTCAGATATTTTGTCTGAAATAAATGGGATTGTACTTTTCAACGGGCAAACAACCACTTCGAATAACATAATTAATTTGGGTAATAATATTACTCATGGCTATTTAATACACGGAATTTGGGATGAAGGAGGAGCAACAAACAATAACTCAATTTATTATAATTCGGTTTATATCGGCGGTGTGGTTTCCGGAACTACTTCGAACACATCAGCGCTATGGAATAATTACAATACATCCACCCGAAATTATCGGAACAATATATTTTACAATGCCCGAACCGGAGGCAGTACCGGTAAACATTTTGCTATCGTAATAGCAGGAGTTGCGAATACGACTATTGATTATAACGATTATTACAATGCAGGTTTGGTGCTTGGGAAAATAGGTTCATTGGAAAAAACAGACTTAACTGCATGGAAAGCCGGAACTTCGCAAGACCTAAACAGCATAAATACGAATCCCGGATTTACTATTCCGGGTGGAACTTCATCGTTGGATTATTATACTAACGCAACATTACAGGGCACTTCAATACCAACTGTACCTACCGATTACGATGGACTTACCCGTGGAATTACACCAAGAATGGGTGCACTTGAATTTAACGATTATACCTGGACAGGGACTACTGATACCGATTTTGCCACGGCAACCAACTGGGCTGGTGGTGAAGTACCGCCTAATGGTGCCACTATTTCATTTTCTGCCACACCTACTAATCATTGTGTGTTAGACCAGAACAGAAGTCTGAAAACCATTATAAATGCCCAGGATTCCAAATATTTTAAAATTAATGGGAAACAATTGACAATAACCGGCGATCTAACATTCTCCAACAATGCGAAAATTGATGCCACCACCGCCTTGTCGTCAGTTGTATTTGCAGGAACAACTACTCAGATAATACCAAATGGGGTTTTTCTGAATAATATTGTTGAAATTCTGACAATTAATAATGAAGCAGGTGTTAACCTGAATACTGATTTAACTATCGAAAAAGGTATTGCGTTGCACAGTGGAAATTTTGATTTTGGTGCGAATACCTTAACGTTCAATGGAGTTGTAACTGAAATGACGGGCACTGTAAGCGGTGGAAGCTCAACCAATATGATAATTGGCGAAAACAATGCGATTATAAATATGCCGGAGTTAACACTCAATAATTTAACCATAAATAGGGCGAGTGGTGTAAGCATGTATGGAAACCTGAGTTTAACAGGAACTTTAACACTTATTAATGGAGCCCTTTCAGTTGGGTCAAACACTTTGACTTTAAGTAAAACCCCTGTTCGGACAAACGGAAATATTGTTGCTTCTGATTCCGGTTCAAATTTAATTTTCACCAATACAAGTGCACTGACATTACCTGAATCGATTTTCTCAACACATGTTAATGATTTTACAATTTCAGGTGTTGGCGGAGTTACTTCAGCGGGCGATTTTACCATAAATGGAATAATAAATTTATCGGCAGCAAATCCAACTTTCACCAGAGGATTGTTGAATATGTGGGATGGCTCATCAGAAAAAACATTAACCATGGGGGCTAACGCCACCACTATCGGCAATGCCGACGTAACTGGAATTATCAAACGAACATCATTTGAACCAAACACTGTTTATACGTTTGGAAGTCAGTTTACCACGGTAACTTTCCCTGAAACAGGTACGTTACCAGCCGAATGGAGTTTCAAAACGACTATCGGAGCTGCTCCGGGTTGGAAAACATCGGCAGTAAATCGGTTTTATGATATTATACGTACAGGTGGTTCGGGCAGCTATCCTACTGTAAAATTTCATTATTTGGATGAAGAATTGAATGTTAATACAGAGTCAAATCTTGTTTTCTTTGGAAATATTGCAGGGACAGGGACAACGAACGAATACGGAAAAGTTAATGCAAACACTACTGAAAATTGGGTGTCGTTGAGCGGAACCATTGAATTTGCACCAACAGCTTTTGGACAACGATTCTGGACACTTGCCTCCAAAGAAACCGAAAGTTTTACCTGGCAGGGAACCGTACCCGGTAACGAAACTGATTGGAACGAAAACATGAACTGGGCTGGTGGTATTGTTCCTTTGCTCACAAGCGATGTTATTATTCCTGCTAATTGTCAACACTACCCTACTTTAACTTCGGATGCATCCATCAATACTATCAACATTGAATCAGGGGCAACTTTAAACGCCTCTACTTTCGAACTTACTATAAATGGTGGAAATGCAGCCTGGTACAATAACGGCACTTTCAATCCTGGAACAGGGAAAGTGGTTTTTACCAATCCTCATGCCACTATGTCTGGAATTACCGAATTCAATAACTTAACCGTATCAGACGATGCCGGAATCGTTTTAACAACAGGGAATTATCTGAAAATTTCGGGCAATTTTATCAATGAAGGAGAATTGAACGCTACCGAATTTCCAAATACAGTGGAGTATTCCGGTGGCAACCAATCGGTTATTCTGCCTAATGGAAGTACGATCGGATATTACAACTTGATGCTTACCGGCACTGGAGAGAAATCACTTCCATCATTGGCAATGAATGTTTATGCCAATATTGAAATTGGCGGAACAACTACTGTTTATGCCAATGGAGCTATCACCATGAATGGCAATTTTATTTTGGGAGTTGATGCTACTTTCGTAACAGGAGCATATCATCATGTTTTAAATGCAGATATTCAAAATAACGGCACATTTTCAGCTTCAGAGAACAATACCATTTCGTTGTTGGGCAGTTCAAATCAACACATTACGGGTGCTGAGAAAATTAGTTTTTATAATCTGATTTTAAATAATTTAGCCGGAGTTTCCTTGCAAAGCAATGTGGCAATCGACAATTTATTGACGCTTACAAACGGAAATCTAATGGTTGGATCAGAAACTCTTGAAATAAATAATTTAATTGAAAAAACCAATGGATTTTTAGAAGTTTCAGCCTCTTCATCGCTGACTTTTGGAGGTACAAGCACATTGACCTTGCCGGATAATTTATTTAATACCGTTCCAGGCATTAACAACTTAACAATTAATCGTTCGGGTGGCTTGCTTTTATCCAATCAGAATTTGACTGTTGATGGTCAATTGAATTTAGTAAATGGTACACTGAGTTTAAATACAAACACTTTAACCCTTGCTGGTGTTTCACCCATTCGTACAACCGGTAATATTGACGCAAGCAATGCTGCCGATAGTCTTATTTTCACTAATGGCACTGAAATCGAATTACCTTCTTCATTATTTGCAACCAATGTTAGCACATTAGTTATTAGTGGATTGGGAGGCATAACTTCGAAAGGAGATTTTACGATTTCCGGCGAATTATATCTGTCATCCGAAAATCCATCAAGCTCAAGAGGAGCATTAAATATGATGGACGGAACGACTACAAAAACGTTAACAATGACTGAAGCTGCCATTACGCGAGGTGTTGGCGATGTTACCGGAATAGTCCGGAGATCATCTTTCGAAGCAAACAAACAATATTCATTTGGCAATCAGTTTACTACTATTTCATTCCTTTCGGGTGGAACTTACCCTACCGAAATAAATGCAAAAATCAGAATTGGCTCCGCTCCTACCTGGAAGACTACCGCGGTTGAGCGCGTTTATGATTTTATTCAGACCGGCGGTTCGGGATGTTATGCAACAGTGGCTGCACATTACCTCGATGCAGAATTAAATGGAAATACTGAAAATAATTTAATGCATTGGACTTATGGAACTGATGGTCAACTACCTGCTGGCTCGTACGAATGGGGACGTTCGAATTCCAATCAAATTGATAATTGGATTGAAATCGCAAACGTGAATATTGCTTTTTTCCCTACAAGTTTCGGCAAACTCGAAAATGCGCTTGATTTGACATCAAACAATGTATATACATGGAATGGCTCACAAAGCACATTGTGGACTAATGTCGAAAACTGGACACCAAACGGAAGTCCTTCAGAAACATCTAATATTATTATTCCGGATGCATCTACTACACTTTATTCACCTGTATTACCTGCATCTGCTTCGATTAATACAATGTACATTGAGACTGGTGGCGTTCTCTCCGCTTTAGAAAATTCAACCTTGACAATTAACGGAGCTAATAATGCCTGGTGTTGTACAGGAACTTTCAATGCCGAAACAAGCAATGTAATTTTTAATAATGAAGCAGCAACAATTTGTGGTACTACAAGTTTTTACAATATTACAATTAATACAGGGAAAGCACTTTTTATGACTATAGACAGTCATATTAAAATTGCCGGTGCAGTAACAAATAACGGCTCATGGCATGCAGAAATTGGCTCTGAAACAATTGTAGAATATAATGGTGGAAATCAAACTGTTTTATTTCCAAATTCTACTACAAAAAGATACCATAACCTCGTTCTTGGCGGAAGTGGTATTAAAACATTACCTGCTTCAAAAATAACTATTTATGGCGACTTGACACTTTCGGGAACTGCATCTACCACACTGAATGATACCTTGCAAGTACTGGGGAATGTCAACATTGGCAGCGGAACTCAAATGATTATTGCACCTCAAAAAATGCTCGTTGTTAACAATAAAATTTCCAACAACGCCGGTGCTGCCGGTATAATTATTAAAGCAAGTGCATCGGAACCAAACGGAACGGTTATTTTCCATAATGCAAACAATGAGCCGGTTCAGGCTACTGTTGAGATGTATTCAAAAGCTTCGAAACCAACAACAACCTACAAATGGCAATATTTTGGTATTCCATTGCGTTCAATGGTTTTATCTCCAACATTTACAGGAGGTTATGTGCGCAGGTTAAACGAAACAGGTTCCGGAGGCGGCGGTCTTGAACCAACACGTCATTGGGTTCAACTCACAAGTTCATCCCCTTTAACTTCATTTACAGGTTATGAAGTTACGCAACTTAATCCGACAACTTACACTTTTACAGGGGAATTGGAAAACGGCGATTACGATTCAGATCAATTATCATATACTTCGGGAGCAGAATATCCGGGTCAGCATCTAATTGCAAACTCATATTCGGCTGCAATTGATATTTCGAAAATTGAGTTTGGATCAACCGACGAAAGTATCATCGAAAATACGGTTTATCTCTACAATACAGGTTCTAAAGACGACTGGTTGGCTTCGGGTCCGATTTCGTTGACGGAAAGTAATGTAGCTGGACAATACATATCCATTCCAAAGAATATTGCAAACAGAGGTTTAGGAATTCCCGGCCAGATACCTTCAATGCAGGCATTTTTAGTGAGGGCAAAAAGTTCGAATGCAAATGCGTGGGTAAAAATTCCCTACAGTGCTACCGGAACGATGGTGAAAAACACCACGCAACAACGAGCTCCTTCCAATCATGTGGCTACTCGTATAGAGATTAAAGGTACAAGATACAGCGATTTTGTGTGGCTGTTTACTGAGCCGTCCTGCACTTCGGATTTCGAAAACGGTTGGGATGGATACAAAAACTCAGGTTCGACAAATGCACCACAGCTTTTTGCAGTTGAAAATGCAGGCAGATTTCAGGTCGACTCCAAAAACGATATAGATGAAACTTCACTAGCATATACAATTGCTCAGGATGAGATTTGCACGCTTATTTTTACACATCAAAATTTGCAATCGCGTTACGAAAATTTGTATTTGTACGACATGGAGGAAAATGAATATGTCGATATTTCGAAAAATGAAACCCAATACAGTTTCTTTGCTCCAAAAGCTACAACTGCTGTAAACAGGTTTAAAATAGTTACAGCGCCCGGCATGACAACGAATAATATTACATACGGGTCAAATGACATTCAGGTGTTTAGCAACCAAAATACTGTTTACGTACGCAATGCAACGAACGAAATTGCAAACCTGAGTTTGTACGATTTGGCGGGAAGAGTAATCATGCAAAAGCAGATGGAGCCTAAAAGTACTACTACTACAAATGTTCCTTTCGAAACAGGATTGTATGTAGCCAAAGTTGTAGGAAAAACCACCACAGTTAATATTACTAAAACAATAAAAATTGAAGGACATGAAAAATATTAGTATCATTAAAACAAGAAAGGAATATTTTCCGCCTCAATTACTAATTATACAAATCGATAGTATGATTTCATTGTGCTTAGACTCACTAATTGATCCGGGTGGTGATCCTATCGGAAATGTTTTGTACAAAAATAATGACACAAATCCTTTTGGGAATATTGTCTGAAATTAAGCTAATTTCAACTATTATGTCATTTTAATAACTTAATTTATTTTTATATGTATTTTATATT
>JAKLIM010000260.1 GCA_022709605.1 Bacteroidota bacterium
TTTGGTTACAATCCACGAATTTGTGGTGTGACATCGCGCACAATCATTTCCGGTTGTACCTTGGTGAACATCAGCATGACAGGCATTACAATCGGTTGATATTTTAGAAAATTCCAGATTAATATGGCATTTTTTACAATCGACAACTTTATGCTGTCCGGTGAGTGGAAATTTAGTTTTATTGTGGTCGAAACCCGTTTTTTTAATTTTATTCCAGTCTTCAGTTACATGGCAAACTGTACAATCCACGGTTAACTTATTACCGTGAGGTGACTTTTGTTTCGCGTTAACTATTGCGCTGACAAGTAAAAATATGAATAAAATTTTACGCATTTTTGTTTAAATAAATGTGTCTTTTAAATTTCAATATCACGACCTCTCCCCCCGCCCTCTCCCAAGGAGAGGGAGCCAGAGCAGTGCTTGTTCAGTTTCACAAATAATTTAGATAATTATAATCTTCAGATACTGCGTCTTAACATCCCCTTTAGTTCCGATAACTATCGGAATGGGGCAGTTTCATTGATTTAATTCTCAACAATATTCTTAAAATCCTTCCAACCTAAAGCGTCTGAATATAAGGTTTTTGTGCCTAATGGAACATATAATGTGCATTTTTCTTTGTCCACTGCTTCGAAGGCAGACAAAGAATTTGTTAAATCTAATGGAGTGGCACTTTTCACCTTTATCGATGTTAATCCTGAGCAATTGTAAAAAGCACGTTTTCCAATATCTAATACATTTTCGTGCAATTCAACTGAATTCAACTTAGTGCAATCGCTGAAAGCTGCATTATCAATGAACATAATTCCGGGATCAATAATATAGTTGCCGGTTTTAGAAACAATGCACCGTTTGAGTATTGATTGTCCAATATCTGATAAAACACCGTTTGAATACGAAAATGAAGTGTTATCCGGTGCCACTTCAAAACCCGAAATATCAGCACATCCTTCAAAAACATATTGACCGATCATCCAAATCCCGGAAGGAACGGGAAAATTTCCGGATAAACCTGAACAACCAAAGAATGCATAATCTTCGATAACTGAAAGACTTGAAGGCACTGATATAGAAGTTAATCCGGTGCAATTTGCGAATGACCAAACACCAATTGACATTACGGAATTCGGTACAATGTAATGACCGGTTTTACTTTTTGGAAATTGAATTAAAGTACTTTTATCGGCATTGAAAAGCACGCCATCCTGATTAGTAAAATTGCTATTTGCTGAATTTACCGTAAATAATCCACCGCAACCATTAAATGCCGATTGTCCAAGTTCCGATAATGTTGAAGGCAAATTTACAGTCTCAATATTTTCGCAATATGCAAAAGCCCAGGCTTTTATGGTTTCAACAGATTCGGGTAAAACTAAATTTCCCGAAAGATTGTTACAGCCCTGAAAAGCTGATTCTCCAATTAATTTTGTGCCGGGAATTGAGACCCCGGTTAGATTTTCGCAATACGAAAAAGCCGATTTTCCGATGGTATCAGTTACTGAAGCCGGAATAATCAATTCGCCCGAAATTCCGGTATTATTAAATGCAAAATCCTTTACAGAACGTAATGTGTTGGGTAAAATAATTGTTTTTAAACTCTTTTTTCCTTCCGAAGTTTCCGGATTATAAAATGCAAACTCAGGAATTGAATTGGCAGCATATCTGTAAACGCTTTTAAAACCGGTTCCTTCGTATCCATTGTATGATGCAATAACAGCATTACTCAAATCAAGCACCTGAAGATTAGGCATTTCGTCGCGCATAGTTTTAAAATCGCGGCTATCGATTGTGTCGTTTATAGTCAAATTTTTTATTAACCACAATCTTACTCCCAATGCCATTTCCAGACCGCCGGGCTTCATTTTACTAACAATTGTAGTGCCGTTCGAAATGGAAACCTTTGGCGTGAAAATACTGTCATCGTCGCATGAAATGAACACAAGTATGAACGAAAGTAATAATATGAATGATAAATTAGGTTTCTTCATTTCAGTTTTACAATTTGTTCTACTAATAATTTATTTGTGACAACGGGCACACGAAATATCATCAAACTTATATTCGATGTATTTTCCTTTGGTATTCATGACCGGTTTATGACATTCTTCACATTTCACGCCCACATGTTTTCCATCAATTTTAAATCGGGATGTATTGTGGTCATATTTAGAGTCTTCCCATTTTTCGTAACCATGACAACGCGTGCAATCAGTTTTTCCTTTTACTTCAAACTGGCCGGCATGTGAATCTTTGTGGCAAGCAGAACATTCGTGCGAAAGCCCTTCGAACTGCTGAGTTCTGACGCCAGCATCATTTTTACCATAATGGCATTCAGCGCATTCGGTTTTGGCGTGTTGACCTTCTAATTTGAAATCAGTTTTGTTATGATCGAAAGTAACTTTGTGCCAATCCTTTACATTGTGACATGCTTCACAATTTTCTTCGGGATAAAATTTTTCAGGTATAAATCCCTTGTGTTCGTTTTTATGACAATCAACACATTTTTTCCCCATCTTTTTGAAAGTCCAATCTTTTGCATCCTTTTTATGACAGGCAGTACACGAGGTTGCTAAATGGGCTCCTTCAAGCTTAAATTTTGAAATATTATGCTTTTCAATTGTGTAAGTGCTTGGGGTAAACCCTTCATTTGTATGACATTCGTTACAATCAGGCGTCTTTCCACTTTTTTTGGTAAATTCCCCTTTGTGATAATCTTTGTGGCAATCACTACAATGATCGCTTTTTAACGGAGCTGTTAACGAAGTTTTATGGCACTCTTTGCAATCGACTAACTGATGCTTACCAACTAATTTGAAATCGGTTTTATCATGGTTAAAAGCTTTCATGCTTTTGTTGAAAAAGAACGATTCTTCGGTGTGACATTTTTTACAATCCTGCCCAAACTTGTTCTTATGTACATCCTCGTGACAAGCCGTACAGTTAGCAAATTTAAGTCCGGTAAACCGCTGAACTGTTTTCCCGTTTACAATTTCGGTTTTATGACATTCAATACATTCGACTTTCAAATGCTTACCCAGCAACGGAAATTTTGTTTTGCTATGATCAAATCTTTCGGCATTTTTAAACGAATTAAAACCGTGACATTCAGTACATTTCGATGATAATTTACCCTGATGATAATCATCATGGCATGACAAACAATCCTGATTAAGGCCAAGCCATGTCGTTTTTTTCTTTTTTAATTTTGGATCTTTAATGCGTTTGGGATTGTGGCAAGCAGTACATTCTTGTTTGGCATGTTCGCCTTTTAACACAAAACCGGTTTTGGAATGTCTGAAATTCTTTTTGTCGAAACGAATAATTTTGAAAGTCCGACCGTGATGTTCGTTATGACAGGTCGCGCAGTTTTTACCATTCACCTCAGCCGATGCATGATACCCTTTTTTTGCATCAATGTTTGCTTTAATTTCCTTGTGACAATCCAGGCATTTTTCACGGGTAACTCTATTGCCAACTGCATGACACTGAGTACAATTACTCACACCTTCGAGATCGGCATGAGCAGTACTCAATTCACCCGGCGAAATTTGTGCATCAGCATTATTTCCCGATAAAACGAATATTATAAGTATAAATAAAAGTTTGCAGAATTTCATTAATCGAATGTCTAATAGTTTGTTAGAGAATTCAAAGAAAAGTTTGAAAGTTTGTAAAGTTTGAAAGTTTGTAAAGAAATTAAGAAAATTAGAAATTAAGAAATCAGATTATTGAGTTCATTCTTATGATAAGTATAAAGACACCCACTAAAACTCCACTTCTTTCGCCCCCTTTAGGGGGTTGGGGGGCAGGACTGGGGACTTATTATTTATGTTTAAGAACTGCGTCGCCATATTTGGTTTTCACAATTATACCCGTTTTTTTCAGAAATTCAGTTGGCAATTCACCTCCAACAAAAATATAAACCAAATCATTTTCAATTTTTAAAACTTCAGAAGTTTCATTTTCGGTGTATGTTACAAAGTTATCATCAATTGAGATAAGATTTGAATTGAATTTTACATTTAATAATCCGCTGATTATGGCTTCTTTAATAAGTTGTGCATTTCGGGGTTTCAACCGACTGAACTTATCATTTCGGTACGACAAAGTTACTTTATTTTCGTTAGCAAGCAATAGCGCAGATTCAATTGCAGAGTCGCCACCGCCTACAACCACTATATTTTTACTCTTTATCAATTCAGGATCCAAAAGTCGGTAAGCTACTTTTTGACTCATTTCACCCGGGATATTTAATTTCCGCGGAGTTCCTCGTCGACCTAAAGCCAATAATACCGTTTTTGAAGTGTACAATTTCCCGTTTAGGATTTCCAATTCAAACAATTCATCCTTCGATCTTATTGCTTCAACTTTCGATTTTTCAATGATTGAAATATTGTGTTTATTCAAAACTGAATTCCACAAATCAAGTAATTGATCTTTCGATGTTTCCATCAATTTCACTTTACCATGCAAAGGCAAATCAACCGGATGTGTCATTACAATCTTCGAACGTGGATAGGTAAAAACACTTCCTCCTAAGGTATCCTGTTCGAGTGTCAGCACTTTCAAACCGGCTTTTTTTGCAGCCAACGAAGCTGAAATACCCGCCGGTCCGGCTCCTACAACTATTAAATCATATTCCGCTTTGTGGTTTTTCGAAAACGATTTGGCAATATTTTCAACGGCTTCACGACCTTGTGTAACGGCATTTCTAATCAGTCCCATACCACCCAATTCGCCTGCGATAAAAATTCCGGGCACATTAGTTTCGAATGTTGGAAGCACGTGCGGTAAATCTACACCACGCTTTTCGGTACCAATCCACAACGAAATTGCTTCTACCGGACAAGCTCTGAAACAAGCGCCATGCCCAATGCATTGCGAAGCATTTATTATGGTGGCTTTACCATTTCTCAATCCAAGTATGTCGTGCTCGGGACAAGCTTTTATACAAGCTCCGCTGCCGATGCATCTTTTAGGGTCAACTACCGGATAGAGCGAAACCGGCTCGTACAAGCCTTCTTCTTTAGCCAATGAAATTTTTGCTTCAATTTCGTTCGATTTCCGGTTTTTTCTGCGAATATAAAAATACATCACACCAAAAATCAGCAAGAGTATGAAACCATAAGTAAGAAATTCTTCTATAATTACTTCCATATTTTCAAAATATCCATTTGTAACCAAAAAATAACACCACACCCACATGAATTGCAAGGATAATCAAAAAAATCAATGCAAAAGGCAAATGTACTATGTGCCAGTATTTGAATAGATTATGTATTTTTTCAAGCCTATGTATTCTTCCTTCCAATATTCTTTGTTTCCTGATTAATCTCCGCACATTTTGAAAATCGCTTTTCGAGATATGATTTGAAATCAATTTCAATCTGATTTGTGAAAACCGACTGGTTTTGACTTCTTTAAAATTTATTCCGTATTTTTCAGTCAGCTCATCGTCTTATTTCGATTTAATGTCCTGAATTTCAGCTAAACTCATTTCACGTCCTTCGATGGTTCGCGGAATTTCGATGTACAAAAACCGACCAACAACTCCGCTTACCCACACCAGAACCATGCTCCAGAAACCAACCGAAACTATTCCA
>JAKLIM010000261.1 GCA_022709605.1 Bacteroidota bacterium
GTGGCATTGGAAACATGATTGTGAAAACCAAAGATCCGTTGCAAGGTTGGAGCGATCCGATAAAACTGAATTTTGGTGGCATCGATCCATCCATTTTCTTCGACGAAGATGGAAAAGCTTTTGTGGTTCATAATGATGCTCCCGATAGAGGAAAAGAATTGTACACCGGACATCGGGTGATAAAAATATGGGAATATGACGTTGAAAAAGATCAGGTAATTCCCGGTTCAGATAAAATAATTGTAGATGGTGGAGTTGATATTTCGAAAAAACCGATTTGGATTGAAGCACCTCACATGTATAAAAAAAATGGCAAATATTATTTGATGTGTGCCGAAGGTGGAACCGGTGACATGCACAGCGAAGTGATTTTCATAAGTGATAATCCCAAAGGACCTTATTTACCTGCACCCGGAAATCCAATTTTATCGCAACGTCATTTAATACCAAAGCGTGCAAATATGGTGGATTGGGCAGGACACGCCGATTTGGTAAAAACACCGGAAGGGAAATTCTACGGCGTATTTTTGGCCGTTCGTCCCAACGAAAAAAGCAGAGTAAATACCGGTCGCGAAACTTTTATGCTTCCTGTTGACTGGTCCGGAACTTTCCCTGTTTTCGAAAATGGACTTCTCCCGCTGGAACCGAAACTTAAAATGCCTAAAGGCGTAGAAAACAAAACCGGAAAAGAAGGATTTTTTCCCAATGGCAACTTTACATTTACCGATGATTTTGCAGCACCAAAGTTAGATTACAGATGGATAGCACTGAGAGCACCACGCGAAGATTTTATTTCAATAACAAAAAAAGGATTGGTAATCAACCCATTCGATGTAAGCATTAAAGAACGAAAACCAAGTTCTACACTTTTTTATCGTCAGCAACATATAAATTTTACAACTACCGTTACACTTAATTTTATTCCAAAATCTGAAAAAGAATTGGCCGGAATTACTTGTTTGCAAAGCGAAAGATTCAATTATGTGTTTGGAATTACCAAAAAAGACAAGGATTTCTACCTGTTACTCCAACGAACAGAAAAAGGGAACTCAACTATTTTAGCAAGTACTAAAATTGATGTAAAAAATCCTGTGCAGTTAAAAGTAAAATCGGTAGGCGATAAGTACGAATTCAGTTATTCAACCAACGGAACTGATTTTGTAAACCTTGGCGGAACTGTGTCGGGTGACATTCTTTCAACCGATATTGCAGGTGGATTTACCGGAGCGCTGATAGGTTTGTATGCCACTTCGGCAAACGATGCAATTTTGTAACGAAGATTGAATCATAAGTCGAGAACTTTGATTTTTAATTCAAAGTAGTAAATGAAATATTCCGGTAACAGGAATATTTCATTTGTTTTATATCTATTTGATAATGTGATACTTGAAAAATTTAACCGTTAAGCCATTATTTTAAATTATTTATAAAATTGACGATGTGATATTATTTAAACAAACTATTAAATATCAGCTTGATACAGAATTATTTTTTTAATAAAATGTATATTTTCTTAGCAAGCTGATTTATTTTTAACAAAATGAATGAACGATGCATACAAAAGTAGGTATTTATGCCGATTTTGATTATTTTTGCATACAAGGATAAAATAGCTACCAAACAACAGGTTAAGCCGAATTATTAATACTTTTTAGAAATATTTCCAAATGAAAAAAATCAAATTTATTTTATTTCTAGCCATTTCTTTTCTCTTTCTTCCAAATTTAACTCTTCAAGCAATTGATCCCTGGAAGAATACAACTTTAAGTTTCGAGGAGCGTACCAATGATTTGGTTTCCCGATTGACTATTGAAGAAAAAACGGAACTTATGCGTTTTGATTCTCCGGCTGTTAATCGGTTGGGAATTCCGGCTTACAACTGGTGGAACGAATGTCTTCACGGCGTGGCACGTTCGGGTTTGGCAACTGTATTTCCCGAGGCAATCGGCATGGCAGCCATGTGGGACAAGGATTTGATGTTTTCTGTAGCCAATGTAATTTCGGACGAAGCCCGTGCCAAATACAACGATTACCAACGCCAGGGCAAACGTGGAATTTATCAGGGACTTACTTTTTGGACTCCAAATATCAATATTTTCCGCGATCCGCGTTGGGGACGAGGCATGGAAACTTACGGCGAAGATCCTTATCTGACGGCTGAAGTGGCCATTCCGTTTATCAAAGGTTTGCAGGGAAACGACCCTCGTTACATGAAGTTGGTAGCAACAGTTAAGCATTTTGCAGTGCACAGCGGACCGGAATCGACTCGCCATTCGGCCGATGTTTGGCCAAGCGATTACGATTTGGCAGAAACTTATTTGCCTCATTTCAAACGTACTGTAGAAGAAGGTGGCGCATATTCGGTGATGTGTGCTTATCAACGTTTGAACGGTGCGCCTTGTTGCGGCAGTAAATTTTTGGAAAATATTTTGCGAAATAACTGGAATTTCGAAGGTTATATTGTTTCCGACTGTGGTGCAATTCAGGATTTTTACGAAACAAAAGCACATAATTTAGTTGCAACTCCCGAAGAAGCTTCGGCAATGGCCGTAAAAGCCGGAACGGATTTAAATTGCGGAAGCGTTTATGCCAGAAGTTTATTAAATGCTGTAAAACAAGGACTTGTTTCGGAACAGGAAATCAATATTTCGGTAAAACGTTTAATTATGGCACGCATGAAACTCGGTATGTTCGATCCGAACGACAAAGTGAAATATGCGCAAATTCCACTTTCGGTAGTCGATTGTCAGCAACACAAGGATATTGCATTGGAATCGGCTCGCAAATCGATGGTTTTATTGAAAAATGCAGATAACACACTCCCTTTTTCAAAAAATATAAAACGTGTAGCGGTGATTGGTCCAAATGCCGATAACCGAGAAATTCTGCTTGGAAATTACAATGGTTTTCCTTCCAACGGTATTACACCTTTGAAAGGAATTGTTCAAAAATTGCCAAATGCCGTTGTAAATTATGCACAGGGTTGCCGCTTGGCTGATGAATTGCCTTGTCTCACTGCCATTTCACCAAAATATTTTTTTACTGATAAATCATTGAAAAAGAATGGTTTAAAAGGTGAATATTTTGCCGGTAAAAATTTCAGAGGCAAATTGAAACACAAACGAATAGATAAAAATATCGACTTTGTTTGGTGGGCAAAAGCACCGTACAACGATATGAAACCCGATTCATTTTCGGTTCGTTGGAAAACGGTTCTAGTACCGCCCGTTACCGGAAAATACGCTATCGGTGCAGAAGCTTTCAATGGATTTGATATTTTTATTGATGGAAAACTGTTTATTCATGGTCGTCCGAGCGATCACAGTCCACGCCACGAATATGAATTTATCGAACTGGAAGCCGGAAAAAAATATGATATTCAGTTTGACTATCGCGAAAATAATACTGAATATGCCACAGCGCGTTTGGTGTGGGATGTTCCAAATCCAAAACTGAAAGAAGAAGCCGTAGAATTAGCAAAAAATTCCGATGTAGTAGTGCTTTTCATGGGTTTGAGTCCGTCGCTCGAAGGCGAAGAAATGAAGGTGAAAGTGCCCGGATTTGATCATGGCGACCGGTTGGATATTCAATTGCCTGCCAGTCAGACCGAATTAATCCGCGAAATTCAAAGGATCGGAAAACCAACTGTTTTGGTGTTGTTAAACGGAAGCGCAGTGGCATTCAACTGGGAAGTTGACAATATTCCGGCCATCCTCGAAGCTTGGTATCCGGGTCAGGCCGGCGGAACTGCCATTGCCGACATACTTTTTGGCGATTATAATCCTTCGGGACGATTGCCGCTCACTTTTTACAAGAATATCAATCAGATACCGGCATTCGACGAGTACAATATGAAGGGCAAAACCTATCGTTATTTCGAAGATAAACCGTTGTATGAATTCGGTTACGGATTAAGTTACACCACTTTTGATTATGCTTTGAAAAATATTCCAGCCGAAATAAAAACCGGAGAGAAAATTAAAATAGCCGTAAATGTAACCAACACTGGCAAAATCGATGGCGATGAAGTGGTGCAGTGTTACGTTTCGTTACCGGATAGCAAACTTCAAAAAGCGGTACGTTCGTTGCAGGGTTTCAAACGCATTTATTTAAAAGCAGGCGAAACGCAAACGGTTGAATTTGAACTCACTCCCGAACAATTTGCTGCCCGCGACGCCAATAATATCCCGGTGGTTGAAGCCGGTAAAGTTCTGATTTCAATAGGTGGAAAACAACCGGATGTAGTTTCAATAGCCGACAAAAACGTAGTTGTAAGTCAGGTGAAGGTAATTGGAGAGAAATATATTGTCAATTAAACTATAATCAACTTTCCCAAAGTTTTAAACTTTGGGAAAGTTATTTTTTTTATAAAAATGAAAAAAAATATTGTATTAGCCTTTGTCTTAATAATTAGTCTTTCTTCTTTTGCCGAAGATGGTAGCCGACTTTGGTTGCGATTCTCAGATGTAAATGCTTCTACGTGCAAGTTTTCAGGCATAGTTGGTGAACCAAATTCATTGCCTGTAACCGAATTTCAAATGGCGTGGAATGAAATAACCAAATCAACTTTGTCTCAACAACAGATTATTTCGGATAATAGTTTGATTATTGCCACATTAAAAGATAAATCAATTAAGAACCTGGGTCTTTCGGCCGAAATAAAAGGTTTGGGTACTGAAGGTTATCTTATTCGATCATTCAATATTAAAGGGCAAAATATTACCATTGTT
Organism: Bacteroidota bacterium; assembly: GCA_022709605.1. Taxonomy (GTDB): domain Bacteria; phylum Bacteroidota; class Bacteroidia; order Bacteroidales; family Paludibacteraceae; genus Paludibacter. The sequence goes on from JAKLIM010000261.1 coordinate 4,731, forward strand.
GCCGCCAATACCAATGCAGGTTTGCTTTATGGAGTGTATGGATTATTGCGGATCATTCAAACGCAACAATTTTCGTACAATCTGAATATAAAAGAAAAACCGTCATTCGATATTCGCATTCTGAATCATTGGGATAATTTGGATGGTACTGTGGAACGTGGCTATGCCGGACGTTCGATTTGGAAATGGGATGAACTTCCCGGTAAAATCTCAACCCGTTACAAAGCTTATGCACGTGCCAATGCTTCAATTGGTATCAATGCCACTGTTTTGAACAATGTAAATGCTTCACCTAAAATGCTTTCGGCTGAAACACTGGAAAAAGTAAAGGCGATTGCCGGTGAATTACGACCATTCAATATCAAAGTATATCTGGCCATAAATTTTTCGTCACCCAAAGAAATTGGTGGTTTAGCAACTGCCGATCCGTTGGATAAAAACGTACGAAAATGGTGGGCTGAAAAAGCGAAAGAAATTTACAAACTGATTCCCGATTTTGGTGGTTTTTTGGTAAAAGCGAACTCTGAAGGTCTTCCCGGTCCGATGGATTTCGGTCGTACGCATGTGGATGGTGCCAATATGATAGCTGATGCATTGAAACCTTTTGGAGGAAAAGTAATGTGGCGCGCTTTTGTGTATGAACCGGGCGATGACCGTGCAAAGTTAGCCTACAAGGAATTTATCAACTTCGATGGAAAATTTCGCGACAATGTGATTATTCAGGTGAAGAATGGGCCAATTGATTTTCAGCCGCGCGAACCCTTTAGTCCGCTTTTTGGTGCTATGAAAAAAACGCCCGTAATGCCCGAATTGCAAATTACGCAGGAATATCTCGGACATTCAAATCACTTGGTATTTT
>JAKLIM010000262.1 GCA_022709605.1 Bacteroidota bacterium
AAGAATATGAATTTGCTTTACGGAAATTTCAATATAGAAATCATAATCAATGCTTACAATTAGCACTACAATTGTATCAGTGAATGATGTAATATATATACTTTCAAATGTAAAACATTGCGTTTATTATTTCCAACCTTTGCATTGTGAAGTTTATTCACAACTGTGCCGCCAGTATGCGGTAATTTAAAAAATAAAATAAAATGAAAAATTTAATGATCATTACTTCAGTTTTGCTGATACTTTTTAGTACAGGATGTAAGGATGATGTTGTTGTACCGGCCGAGAAAACATCATACGATTTAACTGTCAGAGATTTACTTGGTGTGGCCGGAACTGTAACTTTTACCGAAACAAGCAGTACTTCTACAACTATCGACATTGAACTTACCGGTATTCCATCAGGAAGTCACCCGGCCGAACTTCGTTCAAACACGGCCATTGAAGGTGGTACCACTGCTATTGTTCTTAATCCGGTTGGACCTTCAGGTAAAAGTTCGACTTTGACTACTGCAATGACATACAATCAGTTAATTGCTTATGATGGTTTTGTTCAGGTTCATTTAAGTACTACTGAACCAAACACAGTAATTGCTATCGGCGATATCGGTGGAAATGTAATAACTACTACAAAAGTAACGTACCCATTATCAACGGTTGGTACTTTCGGTGTTACCGGCAATGCGTTGTTCGAAAAAAGAGTAAACGGAAACACATTGGTTACCTTAACCATGAATGGTTTACTTCCAAACGTAACTTATCCTGCCACTATTAATATTGGTTCAATTGCAACCATTGGTGGTGGAGATATTAAAAAGACTTTGCAAAATGTAGATGGTAACACCGGAAAAAGTTATACAAATATCAGCAAATTAGACAACAATGTTGCTATCAGTTATGCCAATTGGCTGGTTTATGTTGGTTACATTAACGTTTATTTCACTTCTGCAAATAATCTGAATATTATTGCGCAAGGCAATATTGGTGCAAATTAATAAGTAAAAGATAAGCAAAGCGGGAATATGATGTAGAGTCATATTCCCGCTTTTTTATAATCTTACTTTTTGCATTTTTTATTCAACTTCTTCTTCCTGATTTCGGGTTTTGCTTTTTGTGAAATAACTAACAATAAATCCGAAAATAGCGACTATTGCTACAAGATGAATATAAATGAAATTATCAAATAAAGTAAAAAGATATATCCAGCATACAACCAAGCCAATAGCAATTGAAAATATAATTTTTGAAAGCATAATTAATGTTTTATTTTAGTGTTACATTTTAAAAAAATAGTATCTATTTCAATATTGTTAATCCCGCTTTTTTGTAGGCACAATATACAACGGAATTGTAGTTTTCCGTAACACTTCTTCGGTAACACTTCCAATCAAAATGTTTTCCAACCATTTTTGACTGTGTGTGCCCATTACAATGCAATCGGCTTTCATTTCGGAGGCAGTTTCTAAAATCATTTCTACAAAATCACCTTCTTTTTGAATCGTTTTAATTTCCACATCACCTAAATGTTTCTTTACTTTTTCCAAAAATTTCTGCGACGCTGTTTCAAAAATTTGAATTGCTTCAAAGGAATCAACTGATTCAATTTGCCATACACCCATATTGGCAGAGGCCGATGCATACATGGCCGGATTGACCAGCACATGGAGCAATGTAACTTCAGCTCCCATCGCTTTAGCCATTGAAAACCCGGCTTCGGCTATTTTCTTTGCTGTTGGATCGTAGTCCAATGCAATCAAAACTTTTTTCATTGTGTTTGTTTTTTTATTCGTTAATGACTTTGGTAACTTATTATTTTACAGATCACAAAGCTGCAAAATTTAAAGTATATAATATTTACAAATCGTTTGAAAAAACTTGCAAAATTCACTGATTGGAGGAAGTAGGAGAGGGTGTAAATGAATTTAAACTATCGCTAATATTTAGCTGATTTAGAAACCAAACAATAACCTAATGAAATATAGAAGGTTAAAACTATTAAGAAAAACAGTAGGGTTTGTTAAGAATGTTTTTTATCTTTTTGGGGTGCAATTGAGGTAGCAACTCTTTGAGATATAGGTAGTCTCTCTCAAAGAGAGAATATCTCTATCAAGTGATCGCAGTAAATTGGTGCGTGATCGCAGTGAATTGGTGCGTTATCACAGCGAATTGGTGTAACATCGCAGTGAAATGGCGCGGCATCGCAGTGAATTGGTGCGATGACGCAGTGAAATGGTGCGATGACGCAGTAAATTGGTGCAATTTAGCATCGAAACGGTGTAATATCGCTAATTCAATGTGTAACTACCCTTAATTCTCATGATTGTCACCACCCAAACTGTACAGATTATTTTCTTCATCTTCGCTGCCAATTTCTTCCTGAGCATCATCTAATTCAGAACCCGGCACATCTAAATCGCTGCCTGACAAATCATACACTGCATCCGCAATTTTTTCTCGAACTTTTTCTAATTTAAGTTTTCCGGCTTTTGAATTGTTTTTCTGACCAGCAAATCCTAAAACTGTAATTGGTTTTTTATTGAGTTTATATGACATGATAGTAGTTATAAAAGTGATTTAATATTTTTTTTATGTATGGATAGTTTGTCAAAACAGCTTATCCATTACTTTTGCTTTTATACAAAGATGAGTAAAACATCAACAAAATATCTTACATAGTTCAGATTCATAATTACATCTTTCACTGATTATCAAAATAAAATGACCATCTTGAAAATTAATTTTTCAAGAGGGTCATCTAAATTTATTAGGTTTTTATTCTTATTTTTTTGCTGGAACAATATCAATGATAACGGTTCGGTTGTAGAAACGTTCTTCGGGAAGATTATTTTCGAATGGCGCTTTATCTGCATTCATACCATAAGCAGTTGTTTCGAACTCAACGCCGGTTTTGGAAGCAGCCAGCACCGATTTTTCTAATATGTTTCGGGTTTGAAGCGCTCTTTCTTCCGATAATTTCATGTTATAATCTTCACTACCTATAATATCGGTATGGCCATGAATGATAACCGTACTATTGTTTTCAATCCGCGGAGTTACAACTTCTTTCAAAAATTTCTCGTACGTTGCTACCGTTTTCGAAGCATCGAAATCGAATAAAATACTATATCGAAGCGATTCTTCTTTCAATTCGGGACTGCGCACCAGATGTAATGTGCTTTCTTTACTTATTACAGCACCTTCGTTGGTGTTTCCACTCATCTTGACTTTATATTTTGCTTCACTTCGATTCCCAAGAATGGTATTTCCCAACACACTTTCCTGATTGCTGGTGAAAGGTCCATACGTTTGTGAAATTCCCTGTTCGTCGGTAAGTTTTACATTCCACGATCTGAGGGGTTGATTTTTGTCCGACTTTGCACTGAACAGAACACGGCTATCCAAAGGATCGGCCTGAACGGCAATAATTTGAAGTGGCACCAATAAATCAACAGAATTACTCACAATATCAACACGGCGATCGCCTGCTCGGAGTAATGTTAAAAAATTGACACCTCCGGGTGCTTCTGAAGCAATGATGGGTTGATTTCTTCCTTCAGTATTAATTCTTGCGCTTTGTACACCAAAAACATCTACCAGATAACGTTTTACCGATTCGGCATATTCTTTTCCTAATGCTGCACCGTTTCCGGCCGAAGCTCCTACCAAAGTAATCAGCGTAGTTGGATTTTGTTGCATTCTGTAACCCAAAATGTTCAGTATATTGTAGTAAACGTTCATTTGTTTTACAGAGCGGCCGGTCTGATCTTTTGTTTCTGATACATTTAGTTGTTCCAGATCAAAATTGAGCGCCTGCTGTTTGTTTAATTTTACATATCGGTTTGGAATTGCTGAAGATCCTTCTTCGAAAAATACATAATTACGAAGCGGAAAAGTTTCATTGATGGTTCGTTTTACCGGATTTGTAAGTGGAGCACGTGTAATTAATTTCACATCGCTTTTGTCGGTTGAATTTACTTCAGTTGTGTTTTTTAAAGGAATTGGAACTTTACAATGCCATGTTATAAGTGTAACAAATAACAGTATAAGACATTTACTGAAGAAACTGTAAAATTTTGCCTGCATATCGGAAGTAGTATTTCTTTGTTTAAATAGTAAAATATATTTTCTCATTGTTTCATTAATTTAAAAAATGGATATTGACAAGTTGTTCATATTGAAAAAATTGAAATATTTAACCAGACAAATTTGAGACTTTTTTCCCGCAAAAGCATTACACCGGAATATGAATTTGTTACATCATTCACTGCTTATGATGGAAAAAAGACCGCTCTGAGATTTTGATTCTCAGAGCGGTCTTTTTAAAAATTAAGTTGGATTAAATTCTTTTATTTCGAAATCAGTTTTCCGGTTTGAATTTTATTGTTTTTGCCTGCAATTTTGTAAAAATAAATTCCTGAAGGTAAATTAGTTTCAACCGTTGTTCTTGCATCTTTAATTGTTTTAACCACAACCATTTTACCCAATGCATTATAAATTTTTAATTGACTTGGGTTTGCAGCTGATGCATCCGGAATTGTAACAAGAACTGATCCATTCATTGGATTTGGAGAGAATTCAGCAACCGAACTTGTTTCTTTGCTGATAGCCGAAGTAAGAATGTAACTGCAATCCGGAACAAAAGCTATTAAGCTATCAACATTAATTGCGCCATTGGTAGATAATAATCGGCCTTCGAGATTTACACCTGAGTAAACGTAGAAAGCTGCATTATTTGCAATCATAGTCCCTTTCATTTTTGTTTGTGTAGCCATGGTTACCGCACCTTCCACAACCCAGTAAATGTTACATGGATTGGCACCATTAATTAAAACAATCTCCGATAAAGCAGCAGTTGAGAAAGCTCCCCCGATTTTAAAGATAAACTCAGCTCTTGAATCTCCTTGTCCATTTAATATAAGTTCACCTATTAGACTTGATGCTGTACCTAATGCGTAAACTCCCGGATTTAATTCCTGACCAGCTCCTAAAGCTGGTAACAAAACTCCTGTTTGTGGGGCAGCAGTTAACTGATTATATACAACCGATAAATCATTGGCGGCTTGTATTGAAGTAGCATCGCCATCGTGTATTTCATGAACACCGGTGGTAATTGCAAAATTTGTACTTCCACCACCGCCATTAGAGCCAATAAAACCATCCAAATTACTTAGTCCAACATTGTTCAACGCACCGTTTGATGTGAAAAGAACAAACTTTGCCGCACTAGCTAATGAAGGATTAATTTTTGCAAAACCTGATTCGGAGGGAATAAATAATAGTGCAACGGCTGTTACAAAATTAAGTAGATTCTTTTTCATTTTAGAATTTTTTTATGTTACAATTGAATTATTGGAACCGTACAAAGATGGGGCATTTATTCATGTTTGCTGTTACATTTTTCACTGAAATAGTTGTAAATTTCACTGTTTTAAAAGAACAAAGAGCAAAATGCAAAGACTATTTTTTAAGTCTTTTTTTTATCTTAAAAATAACAATTTCTGGCATGGTGTCACCAAGCAAAAATCCAAAGGGTTTGAGTGGTTCGATACGGTCACAAATGACCTTGAT